>NZ_JBXYIF010000019.1:0-1889 GCF_057369535.1 Planococcus sp. RAB007_Raresut | reverse complement strand
ATACCAAGAGAGTTATGAGAAGCAAATGAAATATGAGTTTGAATATTGGTTGAAAAAACTAAACAAAAAAGACATTCTTTGCAGAATGCCCAGCTTTTAAAAAAATATTTTTTATAGTTTTTAAAAATATTAACTTTTATGTTTTCTTGTTTTTTGAATATGATAGGAGACTCTAAGACTCAATTATGCCATCATATCGATTCTTTTAATTTCATTTAGTTTGTGAAATTGTATTAATAAGTTGGTTCAATGATACATTGATCGGCAGTGTGCGACCAAGAATTTTTTCGAAATCGTTGCTTTCCACTTCAAGTGAACCGTTCCGGATGCTTTCTTGGATTCCTACAACAATCGGAATCACAAAATCGGGTAAACCTAAGCCTTTCATAATCTCTGCATATTTTTCGTCACTCACTTGTTGTACAGGCACTTCTTTACCCAATATATCACCAAGAGCAGATGCCAATTCTTCTTGGGTTAAAAGAGGACCTGAAAGTTCGTACACTGTATTGTCGTGGCCGTCCCCAACCAGAACCGCTGCCGCTGCATCTGCGTAATCTTGTTGCAATGCCCAGCCCACTTTGCCTTCACCGGCAGAAGTGACCCATGGAGCTCCTGCTAGGACACCTTGAATGCTTCCGATTTCGTTTTCAAAATACCAGTTGTTGCGCAAGAAAGAGTAGGGGATACCGGTCTTAATAATGGCCGCTTCTGTTGCGACATGGGGCGGAGCCATAAGATTTTCGCTCTCTGTAGCATTGGCTAAGCTTGTGTAGGCAATGAATTTTACTCCTGCACGTTCCGCTGCTTGGACCGCATTAGTATGTTGGTGGATTCTCGTTTCATTGTCGCCATCCGCAGAGATGATCAATAAGCGGTCAATTCCTTCAAATGCTTTCTCCAAAGTTTCTGGATGGTCAAAATCTGCTTGACGAACTTCCACTCCACGAGCACGAAGCCCTTCTGCTTTCTCAGCGTTCCGGACACTCACCGCCAGCTTACTTGCAGGCAGGGTTTTCAATATTGCTTCTACAACCTTCGAACCTAATTTTCCTGTTGCCCCTGTAACTAATATTTTCATTTTCCAATCCCCCTAATTCGCTTTTGGTGTAACAATAATGATTACATGTATTCATGTTAGTTACTTGTAACTGAATTGTCAACAGGAATAGCAATATTTGTTTTTTGCCTGCTATTTGATACAATAAACTTGTAACTAAATTAATTACAAGATATTAGATATTGAAATAGAAATTTATAAAGGGGTGAAGGTAAATGTCCATTAGCAGCCGATTTGCTGTCGGAATTCATATATTGACTCTAATTGAATTTAATAAAGATGGAATAACATCTTCTGAGTTTTTAGCTTCGAGCGTTAACACAAATCCAGCAGTGATACGGAAACTCATGGGTATGCTTAAAAAAGCTGGTTTGATCGAAGTACACCCAGGTATTGCAGGAGCAAAACTTACAATGAAACTATCTGATATTACCTTGTTCGATGTCTATAAAGCGGTAAATGTTGTTCAAGATAAAGAATTATTCAGTATACACGAAAATCCACAGCTTAATTGTCCCGTTGGCCGGAATATCCAAAATACTATAGAACCAATATTTGCGACCGCACAGGGGGCAATGGAGAAAGTTTTAAAAAATGTAACATTAGAAGATGTGATGAATGATATTGTTGCTGGAGAAAATATTGGATAGATAGGATTTCTTAAAGAAATGTTCTATACTCGTTTATTTAAGTATATTTTTATTAAAATAATCGTTTATTTTATGATGTGTAAAATTATTAGTTAACATATGAGGGCTTATAGGAAGAGAAGAAGCTAATACAGCTTTTTCTCTTTCTTTGCGTTTGGGAAAGTGTACTTTTACGAACG
>NZ_JBXYIF010000192.1:0-253 GCF_057369535.1 Planococcus sp. RAB007_Raresut | reverse complement strand
AATCCAGTAGACGTAGTAGGACAATGGAAAATTCAAACAGACCTAAGCGAAATTGAGCAACTTGCAGATAAAGATTTGGATCAGTAGTTCCCGACGAGTGCCAACTGAAATATCCCCCCCTCTTATCAAAAGAGGGGTTATATGCTTTAAAAATTCGATAAACCTGACCACTCCATAAAGCGTTACAACCAGTATTTTCCTTTCGATTCTTCCGCAAACTTTACATAATCAACCGTGATTTGACGTGCATTCT
>NZ_JBXYIF010000191.1:0-253 GCF_057369535.1 Planococcus sp. RAB007_Raresut | reverse complement strand
ATTACTTGCTAATACTGAGGCGAGTGCACTTCCTTTCAATCAACTTGAAACGATTACGCTAGATGAGGTCATGATTTCATCGGATCAACATTCTAATCAATTGGATGATGTGCTGGATCATCTCGTTCCAGAGCAAACTCTAGTTCCATCAGATACAAGTGTATCGGATACTGGACTGAGTACCGTGTATACAGATTTTTCACAGACGATTAAATCTGATCCTTTTGCATTATTCGATACGGTTCAGCACCCA
>NZ_JBXYIF010000190.1:0-253 GCF_057369535.1 Planococcus sp. RAB007_Raresut | reverse complement strand
AAAGTTCATTAACTTGGCACGTTCTTGAATCAAAGGTAAAGCTTCATTTTTATTTTCAAATGTATCTAGCTTATTAATCACCAGAATCACAGGCATATCTGCATTTTTAAGTTTTTCCAAAACGAGTTCATCATTTTGAGTCCACTTCTGAGCATCCACCACAAATAAGACTAAATTTACATCTCGCAGTGCTGAATGTGCGGCGCGATTCATCATCTTGTTAATCGCACGCACTTCTTTTTTATGCATCCCA
>NZ_JBXYIF010000189.1:0-254 GCF_057369535.1 Planococcus sp. RAB007_Raresut | reverse complement strand
ACAAAATATGTCCTTCTTCAAGTAATGTGATACATTGATTCGTTACAAAATCAGGATCTTGTTCAACATTAATATATTCATAATCAAGCAACTGTTTTACATAAATTGTTTTTGTACTTCGTTTTAAAATTGAAAGAGAAAGTTCAGGTCCTAAAATGTATAACTTTTTAAATGAATGAATATGTTTTATAGACCTGGCAATCAATCGAGGTAACGATTGATAGTAATCAATTTGAAAAGCGTTTACAATAAAA
>NZ_JBXYIF010000188.1:0-254 GCF_057369535.1 Planococcus sp. RAB007_Raresut | reverse complement strand
AACCGATACGGCACGGTAATGATTTCAAGAACCAAATATGTGCAACTGGTGATGCAAGGTCAATATGACCCATACGCTCACGACGAACTTTTGCTGTTGTAACTTCAACGCCACATTTTTCACAAATGACGCCTTTGTATTTCATACGCTTGTATTTACCACACAAGCATTCGTAATCTTTTACTGGACCAAAAATTTTGGCACAGAACAAACCGTCACGTTCAGGTTTAAAAGTACGGTAGTTAATGGTTTCA
>NZ_JBXYIF010000187.1:0-255 GCF_057369535.1 Planococcus sp. RAB007_Raresut | reverse complement strand
AATGTTCTCAGATTTATCTCCCATAAATCCTGTTAGGTCAATCATCTGAATCGGTTGTAGTCCGTCGTAGCGTGCCTTGAACGCGGTCACGGTCATTTTCCCGACATCGGTGATGCCTCGTTTCGTCAAATAGACCGTCACACGTTCATTGATCAATTGAAGTAAATCCTTATCCCCCGTCACAACCGTCACCTGATCAAAAGTCGGGTCTTTTGAGAGCGTCCCGATGATATCATCCGCCTCGTATTGATCGAG
>NZ_JBXYIF010000186.1:0-255 GCF_057369535.1 Planococcus sp. RAB007_Raresut | reverse complement strand
CGCCCGTAGCCGGAATGGGCGAACCGTCCGTGAAGCCGCATCTCACGCTTCGAATGACGAGCGCGGTCCTCGACGACGTTTTCATGGAACGAATCAGCGGCATGAAGGCGGCGATGAGCGGGAAGATGGCGTTCTCCGGGAACACCATGCGCGCGATGGCCCTGCAACGTGTGCAACGGGACCTGAACCGTGTCTACCGGGGGGTGCGGCAGGATCTCGGTGAACCACCAGTGCCGGCCACTGCTAGCGATCCAC
>NZ_JBXYIF010000185.1:0-256 GCF_057369535.1 Planococcus sp. RAB007_Raresut | reverse complement strand
CGCCTGGCATGACGATGCAACCGACACCTGGCAGACCGTCGATGATGCGGACCCCACCGAGGTGATGGCCCCCTACCCGCACGCACCCTACGCGGGCCAGCAGGGCGCTGACGCTCCCGGGCCCGGAGTTGCTCCCGCTTATGGGCAACAGCCCTCTCCTCACGCGGGCTTCGCGGCCTCGTCGATGAGCATGGGCCCCGTGTGGAATCCCAACCCCGGCGCGGGTGCTGCTGCCCCGGGAGGTGACGCTGCCTCG
>NZ_JBXYIF010000184.1:0-257 GCF_057369535.1 Planococcus sp. RAB007_Raresut | reverse complement strand
GTTACTTCTTCAATTCCAGGTATGGCATTCACCCCTATTCTTTTCAAGGTGCTTTGTAGGCTTTTGATATAAGTTGTAGTTGTATATTGAACAGCCTTCTTCTTCCTTCTCTTAGTACCCTTCCCACCGGTCCGAACGGAACCAGCCATCTTCATTAGTTTCACCACAATCATCTCAATTCCAATGCAAAAGAAAACTGGAGCTATATCAAGACTTTTAAATGTTTCTACTCCTAATGTCATAGATATGCAAAAAAA
>NZ_JBXYIF010000018.1:0-7341 GCF_057369535.1 Planococcus sp. RAB007_Raresut | reverse complement strand
CGGAATTACTAGTAAAATAGAAGAAGCTGTACATGAAACTAAAAAGCAACCCTTCTTATGGCTAAAATTGTATTTTCGTTTTCGGTTCATTACTTCTTGGCATACCTATACTCAACCTATACTTTAAAAACGTTAAATTCCGAATTTAATGATTAAGATAAAGTACTTTTTTTGAAATCTTAATAATCCACTAGTTCCAAACTTTTTTACAGTATAGATAACGGAGGTATTTATGAAAAATTCATTGATTGTTCTCGGTACAATACTAATTTTAGGGGTAGGTAACCTGGCCGCTGCCTTTGCTTTTCAATTGGATTTTCTGGATATCGCGATTCCCTTCGGCGGGCTGGCTTTGGCAATAATTTATTTCTTCAAAAGCAAAGGCGGTATGGCGAGCCGGCGAATGGACATGGCCATTCAAGGGCAAACGGGCATTCGGATGGACCAGAATGCCGAACCAACTGAAAGATCTTATATTTTCATTGGTTCGCTTTTCTATTTACTGTTGGTCGTCGCCATTACTTTTTATACATACCGTGAATACTTTTTAGCTTAACAAGAGGTTGTTGATCTCGATTTTAAAAGGAATATAGAGGGAGGATGAAATGAAGAAAATAATAGCCATTTTAGGGAAATTCATATTTGGTATTGTCGGCATCGTGTTGATCAGTGCCACCCCAGCCATGTTCCGAGGAGACACTTTTTTTGATTTTTTCGCTTACGCCTTAGCTGTAAAAAGTGTAATCACCTCATTCTTTACACCGGACGAATGGACACTCAGCTATTTGAATCTAAGTACTTTTGAAACTGTACCCTTCTCTTTTTCCAGCTTTTTAAGCGGCCCTTATCTGTATTCCATGCCGTTGTTGCTGATGGCTCTGGTTTTCTCTTTTGTCATCGCTTTTGTGCTGGCGCTGCTCACCTTGCATTCTACAGGTACTATCAAACGCTCCACGTTGCAGATGGCAAAACTCCTGCAGTCGTTTCCGGACTTTTCCTACGTCTTTCTCATTCAAATAGCGGTGCTCGCTTTCTACTCGAAAACAGGCACACTGCTTCTCAGTTTTTACAGCCTGGGCGGCGAGCGGATTTATTTCGCGCCGGTTCTCTGTCTGTCCGTCTTGCCGACCCTGTTGTTTTTTAAACTCTTTGTCCTGCTATATGAAGAAGAACAGCAGCGACCGTATGTGGAACTGGCACGCTCGAAAGGTTTGAGCCAGTTTGAAGTTCTTTGGAAACATTGCACATCTAATGTATTAAGCAGTGTATTTTACCAGTCGAAATCCATTGTCTGGCTGACCCTTTCCACTTTGTTGATCATCGAGTATTTATTCGGCATTGAAGGAATCCTTTATTACCTGCGATCGGACTTCAGTCCGAAAGGCATCACCTTCATCCTGCTGACCATCTTCATTCCATTCTTTCTTTTCTACACCTTCATGGAACTGCTGTTGAAAAGGAGTGAAGTCGAGCGAAACGCTGTCTTTGAGAAATTCAACTTGCGGATATTTGATGCACAGGAAATTCAGACAAGCTGGAAACGGATTTTTTCAAAACAGCAGAAGACCGCAAAACCGGTTTCATTCCAGTTTAAGAGGCGGATTACTGTCATCATCCCCTTACTGCTCATAGGTAGCTTTCTGTCGGCCAGTCTTCTCTACGGTTTGATTGCCGGGGATGAAGTGGATCAAATCCAATACGCATACGAAGAAGATGGCAGCATTGCGAGCAGTGCACCCCTTGCGCCATCGGCTGAGGTCGTTTTCGGCACCGACCCTTATGGCTTTTCGATTGCCCAACAACTTTTGGTCGGCATCAAATACACGATTATTCTGAGTCTGCTCATCGCGACGCTTCGAGTGGTGCTCGGTTATGTATTCGGGCTTCTCTATGTATTCTTTCTCAATACCAAGGCGCGGCATATCGTCAATTCCGTGGCAGACGGCATGCATTTTCTGCCGCTGACATTGCTGGTCTACATCTTGCTGCTGCCGGTTCTGATCAGCAGCGGCGAATGGAACAGCACGCTTTGGGAACGGCTCGCCTTCCAGGTCTTGATCATGTCGGCGGTCGTCTTGCCCATCACCACTAGCGGTATCGGCAATGAAATGAATGAAACGCTCAAAAAAGACTATGTCGTCAGTTCGGTTTTGATGGGAGGGTCTTTAAGTTGGATTCTGACCAAACATATTCAGCCGCAGCTGTGGCCAAAGCTAGTCTTAATGTGGACACAGCATATTGTTCAAGTGCTTCAAATGTTTGTTCATTTAGGAATCTTGAATATCTTTGTCGGAGGAGCCCTTTCGCAAATCGATTCACCGCGGCTCATTCCTGAAATATACGAACTTTCGGGGATGATTTCGATTTCGAGAGAAGTTTTTGTGACGAATCAATATTGGATGATCCTGCCGCCACTAGCAATTTTCATGATGTTGATCTACTGCTTCACCACAATTGCCGAGTATCTCACAAAGAAACAAGTGGTGCCTGTAAAAGTAACTGTAACGAATGAATCCAAAGAAGAGTTAAACTCAGCACCTTCTTTCACGCGAATCAAAAATGCCCAGGTGAACGAAGGAACGAACTGAATGAACAGTCTTTTTGATATTCCACCACCTTAAAAAAGGACAGAATCGCTCGAACGAGAGCTTCTGTCCTTTTCATTTTATTGAGCTTGTTCTTTATACCAAGTCACTTCCGATAAAATAATGATATGTAAACTAATATTTGATTTGTACTTAAATTAGTCTTCCAAACTTTTCATCCAGCTATGTCCTAAAGGAAATTGCCTTTTTAATGCTTCTTTCAACCACTCTTTCTCTTTTAATGACAATGAAGACAAAACAGACTGGAAGTCGCTGAAATCTTTTTCTCTTATTTGTGAAGAACCTCCTTTATATAGAAGTTGAATGGCAGGCTTCAGATAAGGCACTTGATTTTCATCAGTAGAAAATAATTCTTTTTTCGATACTTTAATCGTCTTTTCTCTCCGGTAAATCCAATTGCCTTGTTCGCAATCCATCAGCATAATTTGGAATGCCCATGGAGATCGGCTATCCTTACTCACCCACACATCGTTAATAACATCGAGATGTTCTTTATCTTGCCAGAGCGCTACCTTCCCATCTTTTGCTTTGTATAATGTCCATTCATTTTTCAAGAGTTGGAACAGGACTTGTTGATCTTTGCGAAATATCACAATGTCTATGTCGCTATGCTCTCGAGTTGTTCTTCCTAAGTGCATATCCAGCGCCCAACCACCTGCAATGCCCCAATAAATAGAAATTCCAGAAAATATATTGTTCACTTCTCTGATCGTTAGCGGCTTCCAATTACTAAAATCGATCCTCACTACCATTCACTCCCTTCCCGGTCTATCACATTGATATTCAAACTAATCATGTCCTCGTACCTTTTAATAAATGGCCATAATGAGATTTCCTTTTAAGTTAACGCTTGTGCCACCAGCTAATACTAAGTGTATTCAAATAAATGGTATAATTTACAGAAAAGGATAGTGACTAGATGAGTGACATTAAGTTTTCTATTAGTATCCCAACTGATTCAGATAACTTTTTCAAATTGCAGTGTCCATACTGTAATGGCATATTTAAACTCAGTAGTGAGGAATTCCAGGCATCCGAAGCTTTAAATTTATATTGCCCGAAATGCGGTTTGACTTCGGAAATACCTTCATTTTATACCACCGAGGTCATAGATAAAGCACTCAGTATCGGACAAAACTATGCAGAAGAAATGATCCACAATCTTTTTAAAGATCTTGAAAGAAAATCAAAGCGAAGTGGTCTTAAGATTAAAGCAGGAAAAAAACCAAAGAGCTATGAACCCGAACTATATGAAATTGATGATTTTTTAGTAATTGCAGACAACCATTGTTGCAAAACACGTGTTAAAGTAACAGAACTTGATAAATGGATTGGAATATATTGTTCATACTGTGGGAGGAATAATTAAATGAAGAAAAAAGAACTAACCAAGTTAAGTAGAGAGTTTAGAGTGGTCGGATCTCGGTTCCTCACAACAAAGTTTGGCTCTGAACAAGCAGACTTGACTAGATTTTTAAATTTTATCGATTCCAACGATATCCTTCTAACGTTTATCGAGAACAATACATCTACAAATTTTGATTTCGAAAAAATTAATGAAGAAAAAGAATGGAATGGAAAGTATCAACTACCGTTGGAAAAGTCTGAGGAAATAAGTTTTATATATCAATTATTAAAACACATAGATAAGTCCAAGAACTTTCTCAATATAAGCTTTGGCTATGGGACAGGTAATAAATATCAGGCTCATATAGATGCATTTAATCACCAAGTAACAATTCATTTAATAAATTACATAAGAGAGTATTTGGAAGAGCTCACTTTAGAAATTCCTCTTTCTTCTGTCGCTGCCTTAGAAGAAAGCACCCCTCAAATTTTTATTTCTTATTGCTGGAAAGACAATGAGTTTTGTAATTTAATCGAATCAGATTTTGCAGAGCTAGGATACAAAGTTACACGTGATCAAAGAGATATAAAGTTCAAAGAAAGTATTAAACAGTTTATGAAAACAATTGGAAAACATGATTTTGTCATAAGTATTATAAGTGATCACTATTTAAAGTCTGTAAATAGTATGTTTGAAATTTCTGAGGTAATGCGTTCTCATGAATATAAAGAAAAAATGCTATTGATAATATTAAAAGAGGAAGATACTAATTTTATTCAAGAGTCGATAGAAGAAGAAAACCCTTCTAATTTTGCAGCAGAGATTTATTCTTTTTCGCAGCGAATAAATTACATTAAATACTGGGAAGCAAAAGAGCAAGAATATGTTCAAGAGATAGCCGGAATAAGAGACGATGTAAATAAAATCGTCCCTCTTCAAGAATTAAAGAGAATTAGAAATATTCTTTCTGATATAAGCGATTTTCTTGCTGATATTAGCGATTGGAATAATACTGATTTGGCTACATTAAAGAAAACTGATTATAAAGCATTTACTGATGAGATAAGTAACTTTATTAAAATCTAAGAATAAAATTTTGCTCAATAAAATTGGCCTTATAAAAGAGGGATGATAGAGAAACTGATGTGCTTGTACGCCATCGTCTCTAATCTCCCTTTGTATTCAAGCAGCTTCTAGTAAGTGCTGATATGTAAACTATTCAAATTAGATGATTTCTATTTGTAGATAAAGTCGTTTCTAGAAAATCCTCTTTCACTTCATCTTTTAAATAAGCTCCTATATTTTCTTTTCCAATTTTGTTGAGCCATGCCTGTACCCGTTCAACATGAGCTTGGTCAGTTTTCACACAGCTTTCTATTTCTTCATACGTTTTATAGCTATCATATTCCCAAATCGCAAAAATCTCTGTAATGTCGGCAGTCTCAGACGTCATCCATCTTCCGATTAACCGCGCGCCATGCTTCAACTGTGCCGGTAACAAGGTTTCATTAAAGTGTTGATTAAACTCGTTCACTATTCTTGAATCTACTTTGTATGTTTTTCGGCGATAAATCATTGTTCCCCTTCCTTCCCGGAAATTTCTGTTTGTAGTTTTGAAGTATATTTTCTAAATTAAAAATGATCGCCTTTGCCATTTTAAGAAATTTACTCTTGGGATTTCTTTCTTTCATATACGTGAAAGGAGTAAGAGTATGGATTTTTCTCATCCCGAATTCCCTCCTTAACTGAGACTTCCTCCCACCCTGACAAGTCCACCTCTGGAAAGAACGTATCGCCTTTGAACGCATGGTGGATCTTTGTAATGTGCATTTTTTCAGCATATGGCAAGAAGGCCCTGTAGATATCTTCTCCTCCAAAGATGAAGATTTCCTGTTCATTTTCACATAATCTAAAGACCTCTTCGATGGAATGCGCAATCTCACATCCATCGAAGAAAAAATCTTGATTTCTGGTCAGTACAATGTTTCTTCTCCCAGGAAGCACTCTCCCAATGGATTCGAGGTTTTTTCTGCCCATAATGATGGCATGCCCTTGTGTGGTTTCTTTCACGTAGTTCCAATCTCTTGGAATTCTCCAAGGAATATCGTTTTTGTTACCGATCACTCGGTTTTTATCCATTGCCACAATAAAAGTGATTTTCACTCAAAGTTCCTCCTTTTCCTGAGATACCCTTTTGGTTTTCATTCTTCTTTAATTGATGTAAACCCTTTTTAAAAGTTCATCACAAGTTACTAATGAAAAAAAGCGTTTGTATTAGAACACTTATTGCACACAAAAAGAGAGATCAGATATGCCCTAATCAGCCTCTTCTCTCTCTTACTCGCTTTTATCAGCTCTATAGCTATACTAGTTTAGCTCTTCATCCCGCATGCCATCACAAAAAGCATCATCGCATAGGAATCCGGGTCTTCTGCCAGCCTTTCCGCTACTTGGCTGATGTGTGAGAACTCCCTTTCAGTCAAGACCCCATTTCGATAAAAGCCTTCAAATCGCTTTGGATCGAATTGGGTCTGAAACCCTTCCACGCCTGCTAAATCACTATGCACAGCCACCGTCTCCAACTCGATTTCCGTGAACCCTGTCTTCCGTAAGAGACGGGGTAAACTGCGTCCAACGAGCCGATTGCCGCCTGCATTGCGCTGCATCTCGGTGAATTTTTTGGTAATGGATTCAAATCCTTCAATGCCCGGCTGGATAACACCAAAGATGCCATCGTCAATATCAATGATGACCAGCTTCCCGCCGGGCTTTAATACACGACGAAGTTCAAGAGTTGCCTCTTCTGGCTTATGCAGGTGAAGAAAGAGCATACGCGCCACGACAAAATCATAGCTGTTGTCCGGAAGACCGGTATCAAACACGGAAGCTTGGACAAAATTCACGTTCTTTTGGCCTTTTTCTTTCAGCAGCTCTTCCGCTTGCTTCAGCAAGTCCCCGTCCATATCCAATCCGGTGACCCGGCTGTTCGGCAATCGGTGGGCCAGTTGTTCGGTAACAAAGCCCGGTCCGCAACCGGCTTCAAGTATCCGCATACCATCCTGTAGCCCGAACCATTGCAGGTTCCGGAATTCTTTCTCCCACCCCATCATCACCTGCACTTTCAAACGCTGTACTTCTGCGCTTAATCCGATGTTGGCATTCCCTGCTTTATACGTCGATTGAAAAGAATTCATCTTTTTCCTCCTTATCCTTAAGAACTGGAAAACTATTGTCATAATAGTAACGTACTTATCCTAATTTTGTTTCTAATATTCTAAAATTTTATTATATTTTTTCGTACACATGAAAGCGTTCGTAAAAGTACACTTTTACGAACGCTTTGAAAACAGCCGAAAATGGCCAAAAAGAGCGTTCGTAAACGTGTCA
>NZ_JBXYIF010000183.1:0-257 GCF_057369535.1 Planococcus sp. RAB007_Raresut | reverse complement strand
GTTCTCGTGAATATTATCATCAGTTCATTATTTGCAAGTCTTGCGTTTTTCTTACCCATCATCGCCATTGTCTTCGGAATTGTATGGCTTGTCAAAGTGGTTAATCGATTTGAAAAACGCGAAGCAGAAAAACTTGAATTGGAGCGTCAAAACAATGAACAGTTTCGAGTGTTAATTGAACGACTCGATCGAATCGAACAACAATTGGACTCGAACACAAAACGCAGCTGACTCAGGTCAACTGCGTTTTGTCTTAT
>NZ_JBXYIF010000182.1:0-257 GCF_057369535.1 Planococcus sp. RAB007_Raresut | reverse complement strand
CTATTACAAGATCCCGCTGGGCAAGGCGCGGCAGGTCACCGAAGGCGACCGGCTGACCGTCCTCGCCTATGGCACGATGGTCCATGTGGTCGAGGCGGTGTGCCGCGAGAAGGGCGTCGGAGCCGACATCCTCGACCTGCGTACGCTGGTCCCGCTCGACATCGAGGCGAGCGAAGGCTCGATCGAACGCACCGGTCGCTGCCTGACCGTGCATGAGGCGTCCCGCCCGAGCGGTTTCGGGGCGGAGCTTTCCGCGC
>NZ_JBXYIF010000181.1:0-257 GCF_057369535.1 Planococcus sp. RAB007_Raresut | reverse complement strand
TGAAAAAGTTATTTAAATAACCTGTTAAGAAAATTAAAGGAGGTAAAGATACCTCCTTTTTAAACCATATTTTTATTTAGATTTATTTAATCATCATAGTATGTGTGCTAACTATAAGCCTTTAACACTCGAACAAGCGATGCAACTTGAATTGCCATTGATCCCGTTTGACTATGTGGATGAAGTTTATCCAAGTTATAAAACACCTTTGCTATTCCAATCAGAACAGAGCTTAGAATGGCGAGATGTACTGTTTG
>NZ_JBXYIF010000180.1:0-257 GCF_057369535.1 Planococcus sp. RAB007_Raresut | reverse complement strand
ATGAGAACAATTAAAAGGGGAGTAGAACCATATGAACCCGACCATTTCTGGAGTCCGGCTTCACCTACCTTCTTCCGTCTTGCCGTATGAACAAACGAAAAACGTGTTCGTCGAAGCGAACCAAGCGAAGCTCGCTGACGAAGGCATCGTCATTCTTCCGACGCCTCAACACGTTACCAAGTTAGAGGCAGCTGTCGAGAAGGCAAATCAAGTCCTAGACCAACAACGTACTGGCATAAAATTTATGAAACACGAAA
>NZ_JBXYIF010000179.1:0-257 GCF_057369535.1 Planococcus sp. RAB007_Raresut | reverse complement strand
CCCAATTCCGTCATAGGCGATTCCTGCGAGAATGACGCCTGGATATACCCGGCTCATCTCGGCTCGGAGTGCTTTGACACGGTCCGCATGAAAGACCGCATAAGGAGGCAGTCCATCACGGAGTCGACTGACGACGGTTTGAATCGGTTCACGATGAATGCGCATCAGGCCACGGAGATCGTGTAATGCCGTCTCGATGATTTCTTCATCGGATGCTTCGACAATATCATCTGCCCCCGGACGACCTAAAAAGACAC
>NZ_JBXYIF010000178.1:0-257 GCF_057369535.1 Planococcus sp. RAB007_Raresut | reverse complement strand
ATGTTCATCGAACCGAGGTCAATCATTGCTCCGAAACTACCGAGTCCTGTCATCACTTCCGGACGCATCGTCCTAGCAACATGACGTTTCATACGGGATACGGCCTCGTATCCTGCTTCTAAATTCACACCCGCTTGTTCATAACGAACGCTCATTGCATTTCCCCCTTAAGCCTTTGTCTCTGTCACGAGTTCTGCAAGTTCAGTCGGATAAAGTCCCGTGAAGCATGCAGCACACTGCCCGCGTAGTGCTCCTTC
>NZ_JBXYIF010000177.1:0-257 GCF_057369535.1 Planococcus sp. RAB007_Raresut | reverse complement strand
ATCTACTGCTTTGTTTACCGCATAGTTGCTTCCATTTTTAACAGCAGCACCAGTCGTGTGAACGACAGATGAGCCAACATTTGCAGCAGTGCCCACCGTTTTTTGGGTGACATTTACCCCAGTGTTTACAGCCGCATGACCAACATGTTGAGCTGTTTGACCTACACCTTGTGCTGTATTTTTGACTGCACCCGTAACGCCTTTAATTAAGCCGTTTGACTGTACAGAAACTTGTGCTGAGCCACTCGCATTTGCAC
>NZ_JBXYIF010000176.1:0-257 GCF_057369535.1 Planococcus sp. RAB007_Raresut | reverse complement strand
AATAAATGTCTTTTATATAAACTACAATGTGTTGGTTATATAAAATTCCACCTTTTTTTATTTGCAAAAAATCTCCACTTATACTGAATCTAAACAAATCATACTTGAATTTTAAAATAAATATTAATTCTGCGAAAAAAGATATTAAAACTAAAAATATTATAATAATGAAAATTATTTTTACTATTTCGTACCATTCATAATGTATAGATAAAAATAAAAGTAAAACGGTTGATATTAGTGTAATAGAGTGCGTA
>NZ_JBXYIF010000175.1:0-257 GCF_057369535.1 Planococcus sp. RAB007_Raresut | reverse complement strand
ATAATGCAGATGTAAAACACTTCAACCAACAGCGTTCTTCATCTAAATCCTTAGCCGATCAATTGGCACAACGTCAGCAAGCATTACATCAACAGTCCAAAGCTTTACAACAAGAGGTGTATCTACACAATCTAAAAGCTCAACAACTCAACCAAAAAATCAAAAAATTAAATGATAATAATCAGCTACTTGTATCATCAGCACAGCGATTCAATCAGGTATCCAAACCGCGTCTATTCCATAAAGGAAATTTTAAT
>NZ_JBXYIF010000174.1:0-258 GCF_057369535.1 Planococcus sp. RAB007_Raresut | reverse complement strand
CTCGTCTTCTTACTCTTCTTCATCGGGGCGGGTGTCTATTACGGAGACTTTTATAAGTTTCCGGTTCTCGTCGCAGCCATCATCGCCTTGATGGTTGCGGCATTCATGACAAAAGGAAGTGCCACCCAAACCGTCGAGCGCATCGCGCAAGGAGCCGGCAATCCGGGCATCATCATCATGATTTTCATTTTCTTACTGGCTGGCGCCTTTTCAACGGTAGCGGAAGCCATCGGTGCCATCGACGCGACGGTCAACGCT
>NZ_JBXYIF010000017.1:0-8336 GCF_057369535.1 Planococcus sp. RAB007_Raresut | reverse complement strand
TTCTTGACGAAGATCTTCATCATTTTTCTTTAACATAACTGAAATAGCTGAGTAAATATCATATAGGTCACGGGCTCTTGTCTTTTCTTTCGAGGCTAAAGGATAGTCTGGAAGCTGCTGACATAGGGCCCTAATTTTTTCATACACTATCATCAAAGGACTGTAGAGATAAATAGTGTACTCTTCTATTTCCATAGCAATTCTTGGCTCTGTATACTCTTCTAAACTAATATCAATTTCAATTTTCTTCTTGTTGCCTTCCATCGAAACAGCCATAGTAGACAATTTTTGAGCATTATCTTTATGCTTTTCGTAATGTTCGTCTTGAATGACCTTAAATTCAATGGCATATCCGCCCCAATATGGAGGCGATACCTGTTTGGATTTTTTAGGCTTACTGTCAAATTTAAAATCAATTACAGTCAGTTGATGTTCTTTAAATATTTTTTGAAGGCTTTTTTTAAACAATTCTCCTTCAACTTCTTCCGAAATCCTCCTGCCTTGTTTTATGGAGAAATCTATATCCAGAGAAGCACGACTGGTTAAATCCAGTAGCTGCATCGCATTTCCTCCCTTTAATGTCACAATTTCCATTAAATCATCATTTGAAAAAATAGCTTGTACAGCTAGTAATCTATAATCATTCCCTACCAATTCATTGACCATCTTTCTTCCTCCTCAGGACTTTCTAAAATCAGTATTCAAATCCTAGTCTTTGCCCCAAAACTTCCACTTGGATTTTATTGGGGATTTTTTCAATTCGTCCAGGTCACTTTGTAGCTGCTGAACGATGGCCAAAAGCTGTTCTTCCCGTTCCTGGCTCTTTTTCAATTCGTTTTTCATGTCAGCAAGCACTTCCGTATGATCCACCGGATCTGGCAATTGCTGTTTCGGCTGCTGTTGCATCAGCTGCTGCAGGTCGTTGATTTTCTGGTTTTGTCCCATGAGCAATTCGACAATCTGGTTGAGGGACTGCGGAGCAACCACCAAATCAGTATCGATCCGTTTAATTTCTCCCCCGAACTGTTCCAATAATCTAGCTTCAACTTCCTCGAAATCTGTCCTCTTAATCCCGATTGCTCGCTGGGCTTGAATAGTTTCGGCAATCAACTGGATTCGTTCCACTTGTTCCTCCGTATAGACTCGTTGCTGATTCTGGCGCGGGTCTTTCACCACCTCGCCAAGCCAGCCCCGTTTCTCCCATTCCCGGAGCTGATAAGCTTCCAGATTTAGCTCTTTTGCCAATCGACTGATTGGGATCCGCATGTTTTTCCTCCTTAAATTTAGCTTTAATTGAAGTTAAATATAGCTTTATTTTATGCTTCTTTTAGTCTGAAGGATACTGATTTAATAGCATTTCTAGAAAAATAAAAAAGAAGGTGCTGATTGCTAGCACCTTCTCAAAGTTTTTCTTATGTGACTTCCGATAATCTCATGATATGTAAACTTTCATCCATTGAGAAACCATTCAAAACTGAAATATTTATTCTATTTGGTATTCCTTATTAGTTGGCGAAGTAACTTTTTACTTTCGATATCTTTTGTTCGGGGTGTTCGGCCAATTTGTTCATAGACTTCCTTTTCTTCCAGAAGTTGTTGGGGACTTAAGACCTTTACTGATAGTCCGCATAATGTATAGCGATTAGGCAGCAGAGAGTCAGGTTGCCATACCCATTCCGGCAAACCGTTCAGGATCAGATTGCCTTCAATGGATCGGGTGACATAGCCGACTGTGACATCTACCTCGTTTTTACGAAAATCAGACTGTCTATTCTCGAAATGGGATTTGACGGGTAACCGTTCATATCCTGCTTTGGAAAGTTCTTTTTCTAAACCGTCCCGATTTTGAATCCACGTTATCAAATCGAAGTCGTCGTGTGGCCTGGTGATTTTTCCGAGTAGAAAGTCAATTGCCCAGCCACCACGCAACCAAAATTCCATTTCCAATTGTTCCGTCAATAGGCAAATTTCGGACAACACTTCTAATTGCGATTGCGTTTGTGCATCAGCCATCAGGAAACCTCCTTCACATATACATGAAAAGAGTAAGAATACGGATTTTTCTCGTCTTGAATGCCTTCTTCAACCGAAACTTCAACCCATTCTGAAAAGTCTACTTCCGGAAAGTAGGTATCGCCTTGGAACTCGTGATGGATTTTGGTGATGTGCATTTTTTCTGCATAGGGCAGAAATGATTTATAGACCTCTTCTCCCCCAAAGATGAAGATTTCTTTTTCATCTTTACATAGCTTAAAGACCTCTTGAATGGAATGTGTCACTTCACACCCTTTAAAAAAGAAATCGGGATCTCTTGTCAAAATAATATTTCTTCTCTCAGGCAAAACCCTTCCGATGGATTCGAAATTTCTTCTGCCTATAATTAATGGATATCCTTTGGTGGTTTCCTTCACATACTCCCAATCTCTTGGAATTCTCCAAGGGATGTCATTCTCTTTGCCAATGACCCGGTTTCTGTCCATTGCCACAATAAAAGTCACTATCACTTGAAACCCACCTTTTTAATAAACTCCGCTTACTTCACCATTCGCTTTTAAATCCAAAAAGTCCTTCCTAAAATTTCATATCAATCACTTAGCAAATCCAAGAACGATACAATAGTCGAACCGTTCGTAAAAGTACACGTTTTCGAACACCTCAAAAGCAACCGAAAAACAGAAAAAGAACGTTCGTAAATGTGGTCATACACTTTGCGAACGTTCTTCTATTTCAAGCTAAATTTACGAACGAATTATTGCTGTTTTTTCATTTTTATCTATGTACTTTTTACATCCGAAGGCGACAAGTGAATCCCTTTCACCACCCCGATTTTGGGGTGGTGTATAACTGGGCACTCCGGAATTTTTGCTGCTGTCGATCGGCGCGGAAATCCCATTCTTTTTTTCTAAAAATATTCGGTTCAGTTCAAAAACGAAATTCAAAACAACTGGATTCAATGCGAGTGCCCATTTATACGCATCGATCTTTTTCAAAAATACCGGCGCCGTTCTGGATCTCCTGCAGGGGCTCAAATCCAACCGGAAATTTTACGGATCAAGCAAAAAGAGGAGAAAGAGCATAAGGAAAACGTGCCCCCACTGAGAGTGTGGGCACAGGCAGAGCCTGGGGTTGAGGTGGTGACATGAAAAAGTCGTTTTGGCACAGGTTTGTGACAGTGAAAAAGCGCCAGTGTCACAACTCTGTGACACTACTTTTTCTGCTTTGGCACAAGTTTGTGACAGGAAAAAATGAGAAGTTGAAGACAATAGTTGATGTTTTTTTAGAGATTTTTTAGTTCAAAAATGAAATTTTAAATTCCAAGATCGAGCAAGAAAAAATGAAAAAAGTGAAGGGATCGGCTCTAAAAAAGTTGGTACAAAACTGTACCAAACACAAAATAAAGTGGTACAAAATTGTACCAAAGTGAAAAAATGATGTACCCATTTAAACACTAGGCTCTGCCTAGTCCCACATTGAAAATGGGGGCATGTTTCTCTTATGCTCTTTCTCTGTTTTTTCTTTGTTCCCTCATTTTTTTGTTTTTCTACTGCGTTTTTTTCGCTTTACTTTGTTGCTCATAAAAAAGAAGCTGCCTAACAAAATAGACACCTTCTTGATTCATAAAAACGAATTAACTTCTGTCCTCTAACCAATTATAAAACTTTACTTTCTTCACAGATTTTTCCGAAACTGGACGATTGTTTTTTTCTAATAAGCGATTCATTTCCCGGAAATTCCAAACGGCTTTTTTGATCAAGTCATCAGCTTTTTCTTTAGTAATGCAGATCGGTTCGCCGGTAAATTCACGCATGTTTTCAATTTCACGAATCAACTTAATGGCTCGCTGCCGATCGTCTTCATCGTTGATATTGATGTACTGGAACATGTCCTCAAAAACAATATCCAGAATGCTTTGGATCTCCTTGATCTGCTTCTTCGTGGCACTGGTCACCTTCTTGCCGTTTGACCAGATTAAATCAAACCCAATTATGGTTCGTCCTTCTCGTTCTTCGTTATAACGGACTTCCAAATCTGTTAGGGCGTTTATTTCTTTAATAGCCACATCAAGAACAGTTTTTTTGAACCGTCCAGTATTCTCTTTATAAGTTTTTTTATTTTCAACACCAAATAATCGCATAATTGCTTCTTTCGAGATTGGTTTGTGCCAGTACCCATAATGTGCTTGTAAATAATCATAAAGTGTCCAACTAAAACTGCTGTTAAATTGAGAAGCAATTGTTAAATCTGTCGTAATAAATTTTTCTTTTAATTCGAGTATATGGGGAATAAAATCTGTACTCCAACGAAAAGTAAATTTGCCATGTTCATATTTAATTCCGTTGAACACGTTCCAGAACTCAAAATAATCATTTTCTAAATCAATGATGCTGAATTGTAGTTGAGATATTTTTTGAGCATCTTGTCTAGCGTGTTCTGTTTTATATTCGAGATCAAACTTCTTTTCAAAGTCAGCTTTTCGAAATGCAGTATTTCCATCTTTTTGAGTAGAGTAGATTGCATATGCCAACAACTGCATCTGATTTAAGCTAAGACCATGACTCAGTTTAGACATGGAAATTTCATTACTTTTCAATATACTGTTCTCGTAATTCAATAAAGTTTCTTTGCTATTTATTCTGGCCAAATACTTCACTCCCAATTAAACTTTTTTTCCTTATTCTTTTGAACTTATAACTGTAATAAAGTTCTTTTATATAAAGACATTGTACTTTAAAAATAGAAAAGTTCAATGTGAAAGGGAAAAAAAGTTCAGTAAAGGGGGAAAAAAAGTTCAGTAAAGGGGGAAAAAAAGTTCATTTAAACTTTCAAACCATTGGTGCTCTAAGGCGCAAGGGCACTCATAAATATAACTAATGTAATTAATCTTTTAAAAGATAATATATATAAGCAAAATTTCATTTTGAAAAAATGAAAAGAATCAAGAAAAGAACAAAATACAGATCAAGTTCATTGCTAGAAATAAGAATGACAAACAAGAGAGCTTATTCCTAAAAACAGAACTCTTTTTCTTCTCCAAGTTTTTTAAAAAATGGTTGGATATGAAACAGAAAAGACACATGACAATCGATTGAAAAGCCGATATATCCTTTAAAAGCCCAAAAAACACCTTAGAAGCTTTTGTTTGAGAAAAAACGCCCTTTATTAAACAAAATAGCTAAAACAGCTAAAAGCGTCCTTTCTGTGCTTTTTTTTGACAGCGAAGGAAAAAGAAAAAGCTCCCGATAATAATCCAGGAGCTTCGGGATTTTTACAGGTCGATCCGTCTGGCCGGATCTCGATATTCCTGGCGCAGGTATTCAATCAGGGGAAACGTGATTTGTTCTTCCAACGAGCCAAAGTCCGTATCAAACATCAGCCGATTCCCTTCAAAGTTGAACGTATCCAGCAGATAGACCACACCGGGCGTCGCATAGCCCCGTTTATGCCCCAGAATCCGGGTCAGGATATACTGCCGGGTATCCGGATTTTCCATCCGGCGATGATCCAGACAATCGTTGATGCCCTTTTTCCGGAACACGAAGCGCCCTTCCCAGATGTTTTTGGCGGCAAGCTGGTCCAAAACGTCCTGTCGTCCCTCTTCCCGGAGTCGTTCTTGTTCTTCTTCCGACAGGGCTGCCGGGGCATCTTCCGTTTCTTCCCGGAATTGGTGAGGCAGCCGTTCATTCAAGAAGCGCTGCAGCGCTTCCTCGGATACCTGCCAGCCGTTCCGCTTCGGTCCGGCACCTTTTGTACCTTGAATCTTCCCTTGCCGCAGCCAACGCCGGACACTCTCTTTGTTCTTGGTGATTTTGTTCTGTTCCAGAACCGCAAACAGTTCATCCAGTTCGTACATGGTCATGTTCTGCACCTCTTTCTTAAATACAACAACGGTAGTATTTACTACATATTACAACAATTGTTGTATTTAAGGAAGGACTAATCTACAAAAAAGAACCCTTTTTGGGGTTCTTAGAGCCGAAACGCCTTCAGATTGCTTTCAATCTGCTCGTCCGTGATGCCGATATAGCGCAACGTGATCTGCGGATGCGCATGGTTGAGGATGTTCTGCAGCTCGGCAATATCCTTGAACTGCTTGTAATGCCAGTAGCCGAATGTCTTCCGGAGAGTGTGCGTGCCGATGCCATCCGGCATATCGACCATCTGGGCCGCCTTGTTGAGCTGTCGGTACGCTTGGACCCTTGTAATCGGGTTTTGCCCCTTGCGGCTTGGAAAAAGCCATTCTGTGCCGTTTAACGTGCTGATATAGGCATTCAGCTCATCGTAGATGTTGCCGAGGTGGATCATCCGGCGTTTGCCGGTCTTGCCTTCCCGAAGCGACACGATTTTCTTGCCCTGGATCTCGCTCGTTTTGATGTTTAACAGGTCCCCGACGCGCAGACCCGAATTGATGCCGAGAAGAAACAGAATATAATCCCGTTCACCGCACCACTTCTTCAAACTCCATTTCATGTCCTCGATCTTTTCCAGCGACCGGATCGGCTGGACATCTTTGATTTCGTGTTGTTTGTTCATGGATAGCTCCTTTCAGTTGGCTGCTGATTGTGTGATTGCTAGAAAAACAGATGTAACCAACTACTCAAGGGAATTCGCCCCAAAGAAAAAGAGCACCGCCAACGAAAGACGAGACCAGTAGAATCAATGATTTGAATGTATCATTTTTTCTAGTAATTTTATTTTCTTCTGTTTCTTGCAAGAAGTCAATGAAATCAAGGAAGTGAATGTAACTTAATTTATAATAAGTTACATTCAGATGCTGTTCAAATTGCTCAAAGTATTTTTAAGGATTGATTATTCTATCATTAACAATATCTTGCCTTTAACATAACTAACAATAGTTTTTTGGACAGGTTACTAGTATATATACTAGTAACCTGCCGTAATTCTTGTATTCTTACTTGCTGCATAGTTTTTCAGCATAGACACACTACTAGTATATATACTAGTAGTATGAGCAAACAGTCAACACAAGCAGATGCCTGTGTTAGTAGTATATATACTACTAACACTACATAAGAGGTAGCTTTTACTCTTTCATTTAAGTATACTACTAGTATATATACTAGTAGTATAGGAAGAAGGGGTTTTATGAATGCTAGGAAAATTCCCGATATTGATGTGAAGTGGTTAAGATCGTATTTTTCAGAGATCAAATCTGTTTTTTCTAGGATAGATCTCATTAAAATTTTAGAAGACTTAAAAGAACAAAAGGTTTTAGGACGATCTTTTAAATATGGACGGTTTGTTGATTTGATAACAACCGATCTCCCGATATTGGAAACAGTCAAAGTTGACCTTCCTAATGATGTTAAAACAGAAAGATACGTACTAATCGATTTTACTGTTCATCCTTTTGAAATTGCTTTGAGTCTCAATCCAGGTGCCTATGTTTCTCATTACAGCGCTCTTTTTTTACACGATTTAACCCATAACATCCCGAAAAATATTTATATCAATCGAGAGCAAACTCCTAAACCTAGAGATTCTGAAAATAAAGTGACTCAGCAAAAACTAGACTATGCGTTTAATAGACCGATGAGACAAACCAATCAAATAGCTAAATTCTCTTATAAAAAAAAGAAGTACCAAGTTTTTTTGCTTAACGGAAAACATACTGGACAACTAGGAGTCATAGAATTAAAAACACCACACACACATAGGCCAGTTCGAGTAACTAATCTAGAAAGAACTTTAATAGATTGTGTTGTTCGACCAAAATATGCTGGTGGTGTTGAGGAAATTCTGAATGGTTTTGAACGAGCCAAGGATGATTTATCTGTGAATCGGCTTCTAGGGATATTGAAAAAGCTTGACTATGTTTATTTATACGAGAAATCAATTTATTTTTATCTAAGCAGAACCGGTTATTCTTCCAGTCAGTTAAAAATGGTTTCGGAATCTATAAATAAGAGTGACGAAGCGAGTCTATTTTTTTACTTAGACTATCAAATTCCTGGAAAAGTTCTAGATGAAAATATTGGCATCTATTACCCAAAGAAACTTCAAAATTATGATTTATCCTAGTACTAACTGATGGAGTTCCTCAATGATTTCCAGGTTGTATTCAAAGAGAAATTCGAAGTCCGGGACTGATTCATCGTTAGGAATTTGAGGTACTACCCGATCTTCGTAGTCTCTCTTTAATTCTTCTTTATAATCTCTGATTTTTTTCATCAAATCATAAGATACATCTTTAGCAGCGAACATTTCTTGAAGGATATAGAGATTTTTCGGATTTAAAATTTCTTGACGAAGATCTTCATCATTTTTCTTTAACATAACTGAAATAGCTGAGTAAATATCATATAGGTCACGGGCTC
>NZ_JBXYIF010000173.1:0-258 GCF_057369535.1 Planococcus sp. RAB007_Raresut | reverse complement strand
CTATGATATTTTGGACACGAACGTCACTCGATAGACGTTCGGCAAGTAAAGCCGCCACTTTTTCACTCGTCCCATATCTGGAAGAGTACGCGATTAAAGTACCCATGTCGTTCCCTCTTTTCATGTCAGACGTTACTTACACTATTCCCGAATCATCGAGAGAAGATACGTATGCACTCAAAAAAGATCGCCGTCTGGCGAGCTTCTCGTCACAGTTTATACACTTGTGCTTCGTAAGGACGAAGGGTGAACGCTTCA
>NZ_JBXYIF010000172.1:0-258 GCF_057369535.1 Planococcus sp. RAB007_Raresut | reverse complement strand
ACGGCTCGTTCCGTACAATCCGTCCTTGATCGAGTTCGATGTGCCAATCAAAAAAGTCTCCCCACAAGTGCGCGCGATGTTCGACAACGATGACGTTCACGTTGTCCAAGTGATCGAGCCAGTCGACGAATCGATTCGCGGTCACTGGGTCAAGGTGTGTCAACGGCTCATCGAGAAGCAACCATTCCGGTTGTCCGACCATGGCGCAAGCGACGGCGATCCGCTGTTTCTCCCCTCCTGACAAGGAATCGATGTGAC
>NZ_JBXYIF010000171.1:0-259 GCF_057369535.1 Planococcus sp. RAB007_Raresut | reverse complement strand
CTTTGTATAGCACGATGTGGGGGTTGGGAGTGGCATCTGCGAGTTTGTTGGCTGGACATTACTGGACGCTTTTATCGGGTGCAACCATTTTCTTGTGTGCAGGTATTATTGTGCTGTTCGGTTTGATCTTGTTTTATTGGTTGCCGAATCAGCTTGAGACGGCAACCCCAAAATAATATTAAAGCGATATATTCTTTTATTGAGGCATCCATGGTTGAGCTTGTTCTAATTGCGCTGCAAGTTGTAACAAGCGATCTTC
>NZ_JBXYIF010000170.1:0-259 GCF_057369535.1 Planococcus sp. RAB007_Raresut | reverse complement strand
CTGGCCGTCAGTTTCAGTGTTCGAGAGCTGCCACTAATACATGTACAGAAGCCGGGCCATTTTGGTTAGTGGATATATGAGCGATATTGTGCAATCAAATGGCCAGTGAAAGCAGATGAAGCAGTCACCGGCGCAGTGACTCTCAGCGCTTATATTTTTGACATCACAGAGTGGATGTGGAGGAGGTCGATGCCACGCCAGGGCAGATCAGAACAGGAACTTGTACAGCAGCCACGCCACGATGGGCAGCATCGTCCAC
>NZ_JBXYIF010000169.1:0-259 GCF_057369535.1 Planococcus sp. RAB007_Raresut | reverse complement strand
ACTAATTCAGCACGGACCATTTCGCCCACATACGGAAATACATTGCTCACTGAGCGATCTACCATATTTAAGTTAATCGGCTCTGCGACGGCTTTTTGGTATTGATTTTGATTAATATAGCCGAGTTGTAACATGCGCCCAAGAATCCAATTACGGCGCTCCAGTGCGCGTTGTGGATTGGCAACAGGGTTATAGCGAGATGGGGCTTTAGGTAAGCCTGCAATCATCGCCATTTCGGCAATACTTAGATCATCAATCT
>NZ_JBXYIF010000168.1:0-259 GCF_057369535.1 Planococcus sp. RAB007_Raresut | reverse complement strand
CGACAAGGCACTGGCCGAGTATTGGCAGGTCAACGAAATGCTTCACTTGGTCGTTCGGCAGAATCAATTGATGCTACATCGAAAGATACAGAAGGATTCTGGAATGAATCATTACCGGGCTTCAAGTCTTACACGATTGATGCTGACGGCGCATATGTCGAATCAGATGCAGCATACGAAGAACTCGAATCAGCGTTCTTAAATTCTGAAAATGTAGATGTCTATCTCGAAATGCCATCAGGCAAGCGATACGAAGGGA
>NZ_JBXYIF010000167.1:0-259 GCF_057369535.1 Planococcus sp. RAB007_Raresut | reverse complement strand
AACAATGATAAAAAGCAGAGAATGATGTTGATCAAATAAGGGATTGGTTAAAAATAAAGAAAATACACTACCGAAATAAATAATGGCTTTCGGATTTGAAAGATTAGTCAACAAACCTTTCATAAAAAACAAATATGGGGATTGTGGTAGGGTAATTGGATTTATTGTTTGATTATTTTTAGAAAAAGCAGAACGTAGCAACTGATAACCAAGCCAGCACAGATATAAACCACCTGCGATTAAAAGACCTTGTTTCAGC
>NZ_JBXYIF010000166.1:0-259 GCF_057369535.1 Planococcus sp. RAB007_Raresut | reverse complement strand
GCGCAAGCGCCTGTGATTTTAGAAAATGTGGGACACATGCCGATTCTTGAAGCGGATCAATTGGTTGTTCAACAGTATCTACCATTTTTGAGCAAAATTCAGGCACAAAAGCCTGCAACCGCTTCAACACCATAAACTTAGAGGTGTGATTTAAACCCTATGCAAAAACATCCAATGATAGAACAATTGATTGATGCACAACTTGATTTTCTCGACCATGAGTTTGCTCAAACAGAAACTATTCAACATGAGTTTAAAC
>NZ_JBXYIF010000165.1:0-260 GCF_057369535.1 Planococcus sp. RAB007_Raresut | reverse complement strand
AGTCAAAGTCGGTGAACAGAGGCGGCGAAGTGGGACAGGTGGATGCAGAGAACCTGCAGGGGAGGTTGGCAAAATAGAGCCCCCCAGTATTTCAAAGCTGATCATCGGAAGCAACCAACACAGGACACTGCAGAGAAAGTAAAGGGAAGAGCAGCAGTGCCCAGCCTTGTGGGTGTGGCCTTCTTCCCGCTACTCATCTTCCCATATAAGAAATGATAGCATCCATCGCGCGCAATCGGGAAGGTAACTTACTTCGCAGA
>NZ_JBXYIF010000016.1:0-13065 GCF_057369535.1 Planococcus sp. RAB007_Raresut | reverse complement strand
GAATGTCTTTTTTGTTTAGTTTTTTCAACCAATATTCAAACTCATATTTCATTTGCTTCTCATAACTCTCTTGGTATCTTAAAATCTTAATTCCTTTCTCTTTCTTAAGATATACTTAGAGAATTAAGCACAACCATTCGTAAAATTACACTTTTAAAGACAAAATGGTCAATGCATCTTTACTCTCCTCTGTATTTGAATAGCTTCTGATAACCTCATGATATGTAAACTGATTTTGAAGAGAAAATCTCTTTATAAATTTTCCGGTACAAAATCACAAATCCAAATATCAGTAAGGTTCCGTCTGCCTGGAAATCAGTGCTGGATTAATTCTAAGTGGCATATCTAAATAAACCGGTTTCCTGTACTGAGTACAGTATTGCATCGCATCCATGGTATTTTCTAAAGTTCTACCTTGAAAACTTCCATTGATTCGACACGCCAGCCCAATATTTACTGGAGTATAAATAAAAATTGTTATATAAGAAACTCCATTTTAAAAAAACGGATTTCATTTTAATTTTAATGAAATCCGCTTTATTTTATTCAGCTATTTTTATATACCAACTAACTTAGTTGATTTCTGTTTTCTTATCCAGGTTATGATCAATATATTCTTTTCCCCATTCATACATCGAGTCAAGTATGGGAATAAGACTTTTCCCCTGTTCGGTAAGAGAATATTCCACTTTTGGCGGGACCACTGGATAAACTTCGCGGTGGACAATCAAATGGTCTTCAAGTTCACGTAGCTGATTAACAAGCATGCGCTGGGTAATCCCCGGCATGAGACTCTTTAATTCGCCAAAGCGTTTCGTTCCTTCTTTTCCTAAATGCCACAGCACCAGCATTTTCCACTTTCCTCCAATGATAGAAAGTGTTAGTTCCTTTTCACAATTAAAAACTTTCTCTTCTAAATTAGGCATCTGTTTTCTTTCCTTTCTTGTCAAAATTCCATCGTATACTTTTGATACTATGTGATAAAAAAGTCAGTACTATAATTAAAGTAAGTTACTAATTATACTAGAAATAGTATAGCTAGTAAATTTTTCTGCATTTGAACAAAGTCGCTGCAATTGTGTAGTGCAACGCAATAAAAAAAGAAAAGAGGATAAACATGATACGAATCGGCATAGTAGGTACAAACTGGATAACAGAAAGATTGCTTGAAGCGGCAGAAGGAGTCGAGAATTTCAAATTAGCGGCCGTTTATTCCCGGACGATGGAAAGAGCTGAGGAATTTGCCAGTCTATATGGGATAACCAACATTTTTACCGACTTGGAAGAAATGGCAGCCAGCGATGAAATCGATGCGGTTTATATTGCCACGCCTAACTCATTCCATGCTGACCAAGCTATCTTGTTTTTAAAAAACTCCAAACATGTATTATGTGAAAAACCGATGGCTGCCAATGCAGCAGAAGTGAAGAAAATGATTCAAGAAGCAAAAGATAATCAAGTGCTGCTTATGGAAGCGATGAAATCTACGTTACTGCCTAACTTTAAGGCCATTCAAGATAATTTGCATAAAATCGGCCCTATCCGCAGATACTTTGCTAGCTATTGCCAGTACTCATCGCGTTATGATGCATACAAAAAAGGAACAGTATTAAATGCATTTAATCCAAATTTTGCGAACGGTTCATTGATGGATCTGGGCACCTACTGTTTATACCCGCTCATTTTACTGTTCGGCGAGCCAAAAGAAATAAAGGCCACAGGTCTTATCCTGGATTCCGGTATAGATGGCGAAGGAAGTGTCCTTTTGAAATATGATGACAAAGATGCGGTTATCATTTATTCAAAAATCACAAATTCCACTTTACCAAGCGAAATCCAAGGGGAAAAAGGAATTATGGTGATTGATAAAATACATTCAGCCGAAAAAGTGGACATTCATTACAACGATGGCACTGTTGAATCAGTGACAGTAGAACAACCTCAGCCCGCTATGTATTATGAAGTGAAAGAGTTTATCGATTTAATCAGCCAGAAGAAAACGGAGTCACTTGTTAATTCGTTTGAAAACTCCTATACCACCATGTGCGTAATGGATAAAGTCCGCCAAGAAATCGGCCTGTCCTATCCAAGTGATTCCAAGTAAACGGTCTTCAATTGATCAGGCCGTCGGAAGCGAATCAGAATTTTTTTCTTCTATATAATTGGAAGTATTCACTGGCTCTAAAATAAACTTTTCTAATACGTGAAGCACTCCTTCTTCATTGTTCGTAAAGGTCGTATAATCAGCCATAGCTTTCACTTCCTTTACGGCATTTCCCATTGCTATACCGAGACCGGCTGTCTCAATAAGTTCGATGTCATTATAGTTGTCACCAATACCGATTATTTCTGAACGGTCTATACCAAGTTTTTTCGCTAAGCATAATAGGGCACTACCTTTGTTTGCCTCGGGATGGGTGATTTCAAGGTAGTGTTTTTTTGATTTTGCGATGTGAGCATACTTGCCGAATAAGGTTTGCAATTCATTTTGTAAGTAATCGAGGACGATTGGTTCTTCGATAAAAAGTAGTTTTGTCACGCCTTTTTGGGCAAGCTTGATGAGATTGGGCTCTATCCTATAGGGCACTTTAACTGCTTCAGAATAAGCAATCAGCTTGTCATTTTCTACGGCACTGTAGAGAATATCATCTTGGTATATTTGTAGATGTAATTTTTTCTCACGAGAAATTTCGATTAACTTTTGTGCAATATCGGGAGGAACAGTGCGCTCATATAT
Organism: Planococcus sp. RAB007_Raresut; assembly: GCF_057369535.1. NCBI lineage: Bacteria > Bacillati > Bacillota > Bacilli > Caryophanales > Caryophanaceae > Planococcus > Planococcus sp. RAB007_Raresut. The sequence continues at coordinate 10,328 of NZ_JBXYIF010000016.1, read as the reverse complement.
TACTTCTTTTTCATTAACATCCTTGGTCAATGCACCTTGATAAGTGATGAGCGGTACATTTATACCCAACTGCAGGGCAATGAGTTTCGCAGAGGAAAACATGCGACCCGTAGCAATCGTAACAATTGTCCCCGCTTCCACCGCTTTTTTAATAGCGGTTACTGTATTTGGTGAAATCATTAAATCGTCTGTGAGCAATGTCCCATCGAGATCGATCGCGACCAATTTATACATAGGCTCTCTCCTTACAATTATGTTTTATCTTTCATGGAAAAATGATTGAAACAGAAAAATTCAACTTAATCCTTCAAACAACAATACTCGCGCAGGTGAAGCCTCCGTACCTACTAATTTCAAAGCCGCGGCAACCATAAAGTATTGTCCCTGCTCCACTTCCTTCAATCTCAGGCCCTCTATGATGATGATGTCATTTGCAAATAAGGTTTTATGCGTCGGATGCCCTTCTTGGCTTCTTTCAATTCCAAGCGCATCTATTCCAACCCCGCGAATCCCTAACTCAGCAAGATAGCTTGCTCCATCTTTTGCCAGATAGACAAAATCAAAATTAAACTTTTCCTCAAACGAGTTTTTCGTTTTTAATAAAATAAAATCTCCTTTTTGAAGCTTGAATCCTTCTAAGTCCGTTTTTGAAATTCCGTTCTTTACTGCCGTCAAATCGAGAACTTGACAAGGCCCTACAAGACTGTCCAGCGAAAGCGATTCGAATGTCTCTCCATCCACATTCATATGAAGCGGCGCATCGATATGCGTTCCGGTGTGCACATCCAGATCCAGCCGCGTTTCCGTAACATAGCCGTTTGTCTGCTGATTGATTTTTGGCTGTTTTTCCGGTTTGTCCTTGTAAACGGTCATGCCTTCATAGATCGCCCCTGTTACATCATACATTTTCATGTAATCCAACCTTCCATTACTAATATTGTCTTCAATGATACCTTCACCTTCGCATGCCATTTATACAGTTGTCCAATGAAAATACTTTAGTGCAAAAAAGTTCAAGCTTGATAAACAATTAAAAATAAGCTTGAGCTTAAAAAATCTTAAACTCAAGCTTATTCGTTGTTCTATTCTAAATTCGCATGTCTGCCATACATGACATCGGATTTGAGTCCCTTTTTATCCATGAATCTCAAAATCACCGCGTCATAAAACACAAGAAGCGACTGTTCAAACAATGATCCCATCGGTTGAATCGATTTGCTACTAGTGCCCTCCCCTTTTGCTTGTGCCGGTATTTCAATTCGAATATCCGCCAGTTTGCCTATTGTAGACTCAGGGTTTGTAGTAACAGCCACTATGGTTGCACCGATGCTTTTGGCTTTCTTCGTCATGGCTGCGAGGCTTTGGGTCTCCCCGGAACCAGAACCGACAATGAAAATATCATCGACTTCCAGGTTCGGTGTCACCGTTTCTCCAACCACATACGCATCCAGGCCTACGTGCATCATACGCATCACAAATGCCTTAGCCATAAAGCCGGATCGGCCCCCGCCTGCCACAAATATTTTCTTTGCACGCAGGATGCCGTCCACTGCCTTTTCGGCTTCCTCATCATCAATGAGAGCAGTGGTCCGCTTCAATTCAGCCAGTATTTCGTCTGTATAGCCCGCCGTGTTCATATTACGCCGTCACACTTTCTTTCATCATCTTTTGAATTTTTTCCGCTTCCGCGCCCTTGTTCTCTTTGCTTGTAATTCCACCGCCGACAATGATTAAATCCGGTTGTGCTTTAATGACTTCCGGCAATGTCTCCAGTTTGATGCCGCCTGCAATAGCAGTTTTGGCATTTTTTACGACGCTTTTGATTGTACGAAGATCTTCGAACGAATCTTTCCCTTCCGCTTGCAGATCGTAGCCTGTGTGGACACAGATATAATCCGCGCCAAGTTCATCAAGCTCTGCGGCCCGTGTTTTGATATCTTTTACGGCGATCATATCCACCAGGATTTTCTTACCTTGTTTTTTCGCTTCTTCAACTGCGCCCTTGATGGATGAGTCTTCTGCCTGAGCAAGAATCGTAACAATATCTGCTCCTGCAGCAGCAGCATTTGATACTTCATAAGCTGCAGCGTCCATAATTTTCACATCTGCAAGAACTTCCAGGTTAGGGAAAGCTGCTTTTATTTCTGCGACAGCTTTAAGACCTTCTTTATTGATTACTGGAGTTCCGATTTCAACGATATCGATAAACGCCTCTACTTCTTTAACCACTTCGATTGCTTGTGGAATGTTTACTAAGTCTAAAGCTAATTGTAATTTCATGTGTAATTCTCCTTATTGTCGTATTTTTGGTTCTAACTTAGTGTAAAACCAACAAGCATTTTTGTGAAGTACGCACTTTAATTTCACATACTGACAAAAAGTATACTGTCGGCGGCTATCACAATGGTAATCTGTTTAATTTCATATATATGCATTTATTTCTTAATGTATCTGATTAACTTTATAGTTCTATTAAGACCGCTTTAAGATAATCCAATTACTTTTTCCTTTTCACTAAACACTCAACACGACTTATCCAGTTTGAAAATCAATTACTTGTTTCTTATCCGAATGAGCTATTGTAACTTTTTTGCAATAGATTACTTTCGATAATGAGATTTAACCTTTGTTATTTCTCCCTCAAAAAATCCTAAATTCCTTAACTTCTAAAAAATATTTCATGATAGAGATATTTTGTATATCAGATAAGTTTTTAAGAACCGGATCCCTGGTGAATGTCCTCCTCTTTCCCCTGCAACAGTATACTTTTTGTAAGTATATGTTTATAAAGTGCGTACTTACATAAAAAACTTTGAGTCATTATACTAAAACCTGTTGCGATTATCAGTCTTGCCAGAGACATCATAGTTTTAAAAGTAGGAGGTTTTAACAAATGCACATCGAGAATCTGCTTGAAGGATTAAATTTTCAAAATGATTTATTTGAAATCAAACAAGAGCGGTCCCTGCAAAACATGACATTTGTCTTGTTCGGAGCAACAGGAGATTTAGCACAACGCAAGTTATTTCCTGCTCTGTACAATCTATACCTGGACGGGAAGTTACCCGAAACCATCTCGATCGTTGGTTTGGGGAGAGACTATTGTTCAGATGAAATATTTCAGTCTAAAGTGGAAAAAGCACTTTACGCATATTCCAGAAGGTCCATTCACGCTTCATCTTTGCCAGCTTTTTTAGAGAAATTTCGGTATTGCAGCTTTGATGCGACAGAAAAAGAGTCTTACTACAAACTGCGCGAACTTATTGAAAACAGGGAAAACGAGTTGGGTATTCCTCAAAATCGACTGTTTTATTTGTCTGTGACCCCCAGCTTAATTGATATTATCACGTCCAACCTTAGTAAAAGCGGAATCAGTCAAAACAACGGGTGGAAACGCCTCGTTGTTGAAAAACCGTTTGGAAACAGCCTAAAAACAGCCAGAAAATTAAATGAGAATTTGAGCAACGTGTTCCGCGAAGAGGAGATCTACCGAATTGATCACTACCTAGGGAAACCTATGGTACAAAATCTAAGAACCTTGATCTTGGCGAATCCGATCTTGGAATCTTTGTTGAATCATAAACAAATTTCAAATGTCCAAATTACAGCAAGTGAGACTGTAGGTGTAGAAAACCGGGCTGATTATTATGATAAGGCAGGAGCCATCCGGGATATGGTTCAAAACCACCTTCTTCAGTTGGTCACAATGACAGCTGTCTATCTTTCGGATAACTTCATGGAAAATAAGGGCCGAGTGAAAAAGACAGACATTATTGCCTCTCTCCAATCCATCCGGAAAGAAAAAGCATACCAAAGCGTTGTCCGCGGCCAGTATGGTCCGGGAGAGGTTCAGGGCAACCCTGTCATTGGCTACAAAGAGGAGCCGGGGGTTAATGATTCCTCAACGAATGATACTTTTTTTGCAGCTCGCCTTTCTATCGAACACCCCTCATGGAATGGAATCCCCTTTTATATACGAACAGGGAAACGGATGAATCAGAAGTCGACACAAATTGTCATTGAATTCGAGAACAAGGTGATGGATTTAAATACACAGTTAGGAAGCTCTCCAAATTTAATGATTCTTGAAATTAGTCCAAATGAAAGCATTTCGTTGCGCGTAAATTTAAAAGATCCATCCAGCACTCGATACAAACCTGTTTGGATTGATTTCTCAACCAGCTCAGAAAATCAGCCGGAAGCATATGAACTTCTGCTCTATGATGCACTGCGCGACGATTCAACGTTCTTTGCCGATTGGAGAGAAGTGGAACTATCATGGAAGTGGATTCAACCACTATTAGAAGCTTACCAAGAGGATTTATTGCCTTTATATTCTTATCCAGCCGGTTCAACAGGTCCAGAAATGGCAAATGAGTTATTGCTGACGGATCAATCGAAGTGGTGGTAAAAAATAGTTCATTCAAAAGGAGAGAGATTACATGACCGTTTCATTTGATTTCACCAATGTATTATCGTTTATGACGAATAGCGAGTTTGAAAATATTAGCGAATTTGTCAAACAAGCGCATAACCAACTTCACCAGCAGACAGGACCGGGTTCTGACTACTTGGGGTGGATCGACTGGCCGATTAACTATGATAAAGAAGAGTTTCTCCAGGTGAAACTGGCTGCCGAAAGAATTCAGCAACAGTCAGATGCGCTGATTGTGATTGGCATCGGCGGCTCTTATCTAGGCTCCAAGGCAGCAATAGAAGCCTTATCGCATACGTTCCATAACCAAGTTAAAGGAAATACGGAAGTTTATTTTGCCGGACATAACATTAGCCCAGCTTATATCACACATTTGCTTCAGATACTGGAAGGGAAAGACATTTCAATCAATGTGATCTCCAAGTCAGGCACGACCACTGAACCCGCTTTAGCATTCCGGATATTCCGCACCTTTCTGGAAAAAAAGTATGGAAAAAAAGAAGCCGGAAACCGAATTTATGTCACAACCGACCGGAGCAAAGGCGCGCTTCGGAACCTTGCAGTTGAAGAAGGATATGAAACATTTGTCATTCCTGATAATATCGGAGGACGATACTCCGTTTTGACTCCAGTCGGTTTACTTCCGATGGCTGTAGCCGGGCTTAATATCGACCAAGTGATGCAGGGGGCAAAAGCTGCTTACCACAAATACAACAATCCCGTACTCGCTACAAACGAAAGCTACCAATATGCTGCAGTAAGAAATATTTTTTATAATAAAGGAAAATCGATTGAACTGTTTGTAAGCTACGAGCCTGGCCTGCTTTCTGCAGCAGAATGGTGGAAACAACTTTTCGGGGAAAGTGAAGGGAAAGATGAAAAAGGACTCTTCCCCGCTTCTGTCAATTTCTCCACTGATTTACATTCAATGGGGCAGTATGTGCAGGAAGGGCGCCGTCTATTCTTTGAAACAGTTTTGCAAGTGAAGAAACCTTCCCTCGATCTTGTCATACAAGAAGATCCAGCCAATATGGATGGGTTGAACTTCTTAGCAGGAAAAACGATGGATGAAGTGAACAAAAAAGCGGCACTTGGAACTTCCCTTGCCCATGTCGATGGAGGTGTGCCGAATCTGGTCATTGAGCTAGACGAACTCAATGAATTCACCTTTGGCGAAATGATTTATTTCTTCGAAAAAGCCTGCGCGATCAGCGGCACTTTACTCGGTGTCAATCCATTTGACCAACCAGGAGTAGAGGCATATAAAACCAATATGTTTGCATTGCTTGGCAAAGAAGGATTTGAAAAAGAAAGAGAAAAGCTGGAAAATCGGCTGTTGCCGTCTGGCAACTCACAAAACGATGAGGTGAAAATACAATGAAGCAGCAAATTGGAGTCATCGGTTTAGGGGTAATGGGAAAAAACTTAGCCCTGAACATGGAGAGTAAAGGTTATTCTGTATCTGTCTATGATTATTGGACAGACCGAATCGACGAATTAGCTGAAAAAGAAGCACAAGGAAAAAAGATTTTGGGAGCATACAGTGTTGAAGAGTTTGTCCTTTCATTGGAAACCCCCCGCAAAATCTTGTTGATGGTGAAATCTGGAGACACGACGGATTCGGTCATTGAATCCCTCCTTCCCCACCTTCAATCAGGGGACATTCTAATAGACGGAGGAAATTCGTTTTTTGAAGACACGAATAGGCGAACAGCAAAATTACAAGAAGCAGGCTTGCACTTTCTAGGCGCCGGAATTTCCGGCGGAGAAGAAGGTGCCCGCAACGGTCCTTCCATCATGCCCGGTGGACCGAAAGAAGCATATGAACAAGTCAAACCTATTCTGGAAGCAATTTCGGCAAAAGTAGATGACACTCCTTGCAGTGCCTATATGGGTCCTGATGGAGCTGGCCATTACGTCAAAATGGTCCATAACGGCATCGAATACGGGGATATGCAATTGATATCCGAAGCCTATTTCATCATGAAACACGCGCTTGGCCATTCTGTCCTAGAAATGTCCACTATATTCTCGGATTGGAACAAAGGGGAGCTTGACAGTTACCTTGTCGAAATTACCGCCGATATTTTGAACAAGCGGGATGAAGATACCGGGAAGCCGCTTGTTGATCAGATTTTGGATGTGGCCGGACAGAAAGGGACTGGGAAATGGACAAGCCAAAACGCGTTGGATTTAGGTGTTTCCCTTCCAATCGTCACAGAGTCCGTTTTCGCAAGGTTTATTTCCTCGGTCAAGGAAGAACGGGTCGCGGCAAGCAAAATTCTGCAAGGCCCTGAACCGAAAAAACAGGCAGGCGACTCCCAAGAAATGATTGAAGCCATCCGCAAAGCCTTATACATGAGTAAGATTTGCTCGTATGCCCAAGGTTTTGCCCAAATGCGTGCGGCATCTGAAGAGTATGGCTGGAATATTCCTTACGGGGATGTTGCCATGATCTTCCGTGGAGGATGCATCATCCGGGCGCAATTCCTGCAAAAGATCAAAGAAGCATTTGACGGCAATCCCGAACTGCCTAACTTATTAATTGATCTATATTTCCAGGAAATTATAGGGGAGTATCAGCATTCTCTACGAAAAGTGCTGACGCTGGCCATTCAGCAAGGAATTCCGGCGCCCGCTTTTTCAAGCGCATTGGCTTACTATGACAGCTATCGCTCTGAGACATTGCCAGCCAATTTAATCCAGGCACAACGGGATTACTTTGGTGCCCATACGTACCAGCGTGTAGACAAAGAGGGCTTTTTTCATACCGAATGGCAAACCAAATACCCAAGAGAAAAGTGCACAGAAGCTTGATGATGCTGCTATCGCTTAATCATACCGAAAGGCCCGTGGGAAGTGAAAACTTTCCCACGGGCCTTTTCGTGTGGCACATTTACAAGTTGTTGAATTAAAACAATCATTCAATCTATTAAAGAAAGGATTAACCTTTTTTTATTGTATTACAAATTCAGTACAGCTTTTTAAAACAAGTGTAAGCATGACTCTATACAGTCTTCTTCAGTAGGTTTCTAATCGCCGTTTATTAGTTACCGGAAAAACGTATCTTTCTTTATCACTGTGAATCGGAAACTCCGTATCTTCATTTCTGAAAGTGATGCCAGACATGTCGAATTGCCGGCAAGAAATTCGCTTAATTGAAAACAGCTCAACAAAGTACGATTTGTTATTATATGGGCCTATGCTTAAATGGATGAATCTACTTCGATCAACACTTTCCCACGGGTCTTTCCAGCCAATTCATGTACGGTTCTAACCTCAGAAAGAGGAAATCTTTCCGTAATAAAAGGAACTACAGCCCCTTCATCCACTAATCGGGCAATTTGCGTCAAGTCGTCTGCATTGCTTCGAACAGCCATTCTTTTTGTATTTACTCCTAATTGTTCAGCAAGCTCCTTGCTCGCAGGAGAAAGTGCGGAAACAAGCATGCCTCCTTTATTAAGCAAAGGCAGCCACGTATTTACTTCATCTGATTTGGCAGGCGATACGTTAAAAATCAGATCAACTTTTTCATTCAATGCTTCAAGAACCGGTTCATTTTTATAATCAATGATTTCATCAATACCCAGTTCTTTCAGTTTCTGAAAACTGTTCTCGGAAGCACTCCCTATTACATAGGCTCCTTTCCATTTCGCAAGTTGGACTGCAAAGGAACCAACACCTCCAGCCGCTGCTGTTATGAGCACTCTTTGGCCTTTTTCCAGCTTCCCGATTTGAAACAGGGCCTGCCAGGCTGTCAGGGCTGCCAGTGGAATCGATCCTGCATCCTGTAACGTTATGTTAGTGGGAGCTGAAACTATATTCTTTGCCTTTGAAACGACATATTCTGCGGCAGCACCATCTCTTGAAATATCCAGATAGCTGAATACCTTCTGGCCCACCGCCAAAGATTCTACGATTCCCCTGTTTTCTCAATCACTCCCGCAACATCACTGTGAGGGATGAATGGAAATTCGGGTGAGATGATATTTCCTTGCCTGATCGCTGAATCCAACGGGTTATAGGATGTGGCTGCCACTTTGATCAGCACTTCGTCCGGTCCGACTTCGGGAATACTTACCTCGCTCAACTGAATAACTTCCGGTCCTCCGTGCTGGTTAAACACTGCCGCTTGCATGTTGCTATTTTCCGGCATTTCAAGCCCTCCATTTCTTCCAAAGTTGGATATTTTTATGGAGTTGAGTCCAAATTAAATAAGAATCTATTAACAAATAAACCCATCGTAACAGGTGTGAACTGAACTTTATATAGGAGCAACTTTATAAAGTATCTACTATTTGGGACTCAGTTCAATAGTAAGTGGATCGATAAATTCGGCAAAAAAATCAAACGCCCCATATGCCATGGGACGTTTGATCATATAAAATCCCAGTATATTTATGGCGTTACGGTTTTAAGATGACTTTTGTGCAATCGTCCGTGTGGTCATTGAAAATCTTGTAAGCGTCACTTGCTTTTTCAAGCGGCATGATATGCGAAATGATTTCACGCGGATCGAATTCGCCGTTCTCGATTTTTTCATAAAGCATCGGCATCAAGTAAATGACCGGCGCCTGTCCCATCTTCATGGTGACGTTGCGCTCAAACATATTGCCGAGCGGGAACATATTATAAGTAAGGCCGTAAATACCTGCCAGCTGGATCACACCGAATTTGCTGACTGCATCTTTGGCAATATCGATGGCACTAAGCGTTCCACCTTGCAGCTTCAATTTTTGCTGGACTGCTTCAGCCGGAGATTTCTTGCCGTCCATCCCTACACAGTCAATAACGATGCGCGCGCCGCCGCTTGTAATTTCGTGGATGAAGGCACCCATATTATCATACTGCGTGAAATCAAATACCTCTACGTTATTCATCTTTTTCGCCAATTCCATGCGATATGGAATTTCATCAACTGCAATCACGCGTTTGGCACCTTTCATCCAGGCAAATTTCTGTGTCATCAGACCAATCGGTCCACAACCGAGGACAACTACCGTATCGCCTTGTTGTACTCCTGCATTCTCCACACTCCACCAGGCGGTTGGCAGAACATCCGACAAGAACAGCAAAGATTCGTCTTCGAGCTCTGAGGATTCCGGAATGACGAATGGCATAAAATTACCATAAGGGACACGCATATACTCTGCCTGACCACCCGAGTAGCTGCCATACCGTTCAGTAAACCCGAAGTAGCCACCCGTATCAAAATGAGGGTTGCCATTGAAGTTGTCGCACTGGCTCTCCATATCGTGGCTGCAGTAGAAGCAATGTCCGCAGCTGACGTTGAACGGCAGCACAATCCGGTCGCCTTTTTTCACCTTGGTGACCTCTGGTCCAACCTCTTCTACGATTCCCATCGGTTCATGGCCGATCACATAATCTTTTCTTGCTGGCAAAGCTCCTTGATAGATATGTAAATCGGATCCACAAATCGCTGTCGAAGTGACTTTAACGATGATATCATCCTTTTTTTCAATTTCAGGAGATTTCACGTTTTTCACTTTCATGTCTTTCACGCCTTGAAAAGTTACGGCTTTCATTTTTATCCCTCCACTTTATTTCACAATATTATTCCCCCTCCCTTTTTCCATCCCATCAAAACGTAGCGAGCAGGAGAGAGCGATTAACTCCCATCCTCTCTCCCTACCGTTCGCATTTTTCGGCATACGTCGGTTCAATTAAGGTGCATGATGCAAAGCTTCATAACTTGCGCCGTGACTTTTGTGCACTTGGAAACTCCAGTAGGAGATTCAAGGGTTCTCTGCAATACAAAACTTTTGAAAATCCGCCAGTAACTCCTGCTGTTAAACCGTTCGTAAAAGTACACTTTTACGAACGCTTTGAAAACAGCCGAAAATGGCCAAAAAGAGCGTTCGTAAACGTGTCA
>NZ_JBXYIF010000164.1:0-260 GCF_057369535.1 Planococcus sp. RAB007_Raresut | reverse complement strand
TCGCCCATGCACCCAATTGCCTTGATAGCTCAATCTCTGGAGCTCCACCCCCTGCAATCAAAAACTTTTTGTTCACCAAACACCTCACCACACACAGAGCATCATGCAGACTCCTCTCAGCCTCATCAATCACCAATTGATTTGATCCCCGATGCAGAACTTGTAGTCCTCCCCATTTCCTTAATACCTGTGATCTTCACTAGCTTCCCACCATCTTTCAATGATACCTCCTGCAGCAAATCAGCAAACCCCAACTTCTC
>NZ_JBXYIF010000163.1:0-260 GCF_057369535.1 Planococcus sp. RAB007_Raresut | reverse complement strand
GACGGCCCGTTCACGAAGCGTCTGTCGGATTGCCTCATCATTCATTTATCCGAGCATGAGGACCGCCCCGTCGTCGTCTGAGACGATGATGGCGGGAATCAGTCCATTTTCGTCGAAACGAACCGCATCGGCAAGTTGTGACTCGTGCATACGTGCTTCACCTCTTCTACTGTCGTTTTTCGGTCATGTAAGATGGATGCAAGTAATGCGGCATCGACTTTCTCAAGCGCTTCGACTACGTGCTCGGCATTGCCTGCCCC
>NZ_JBXYIF010000162.1:0-260 GCF_057369535.1 Planococcus sp. RAB007_Raresut | reverse complement strand
AATTTTATCAGCTGTTTCTTTCAACTGATCCGGATACGGGTCGCCACCAGCCAAGATTTTCTCAGGAAGACTATGCGCTGAAACGATGAGACATGTCTTTTCAGCCGGTACAGGCAATGACGCATACGTATCGTTAATCGCATTCGCCCACCATTTGATAAACTTCGGCTCATCATACCACGACTCTACCGAACGAATGTCGATGCCATACTTCGCTGCTTCTTCATGAGCACGTCCGTTGTATGATTTGACGCTATATG
>NZ_JBXYIF010000161.1:0-260 GCF_057369535.1 Planococcus sp. RAB007_Raresut | reverse complement strand
ATCAAAAAAAGGGGGATTACACTATGTTGAAAAAAACTACATCCATTTTCTTGTCAGGGTTACTTGTTTCATCAATATTTAGTTCTTCCGTCGTATCAGCAGAGGGGATAGGTCAAAAAACGATTAAAAATACTGAGATAGAAGAGCCTATTTCTTTATCAGAAGAGGAATTTACACATGAGTATAATGGGGTTGTCATAAATCATCCTGTCTCTATGAATGATCAAGAGTTAATGGAATTTTATGAGATGATAAGTAAT
>NZ_JBXYIF010000160.1:0-260 GCF_057369535.1 Planococcus sp. RAB007_Raresut | reverse complement strand
CATCTGCAAGTTCATTTCGCCTTTACGGATTGAGAAGCTGACACTGTCATGTGGGAAATCTTCGGTGAATAGGCGATTCGTATACTTTGTGAAGTCCTCCGCCTGATCGACCGTTTCAACTAGGCGATTGCGCCATTCTTCCCACGTTTCTTCTTCGAGGTCCTGTGAACTGACGTCACTTAACGCAGGGAACAACTCATAGAGTGGACGGTTGACGAACACATCATTCGTCGAATGGTCGATGTAGACGACCGCTTCTC
>NZ_JBXYIF010000159.1:0-260 GCF_057369535.1 Planococcus sp. RAB007_Raresut | reverse complement strand
ATACGACCGTCGCAAAAATCGCAGCTGCCAATAACATCGCAAACGTCAACTCCATCTATGTCGGACAAGTGCTCGTCATCCCAGGTACGACGGTCACACCACCGACAACTACGGTAAAATACACGGTCAAATCAGGGGACACGCTGTACAAGATTGCGACGATGTATAACACAACTGTTGCGAAAATCGCGGCCGCCAACAATATCACGAACGTCAGCTTAATCAGTGTCGGGCAAGTGTTGACCATTCCGAAATGATTA
>NZ_JBXYIF010000158.1:0-261 GCF_057369535.1 Planococcus sp. RAB007_Raresut | reverse complement strand
ATTCCGAGTTCTCCGAGACGATCGGCAAGAGCGGGTGTCAGTTCAGGAATCGTCTCTGGGAAGACGCTCTTATCGGACCAACCATCCGTTTTTAAGATGAGGCGTTCCACCCCAGTCAAATCGTGACCATCCAAATCAGATGCTTCAATCTTTGCCTTATGCGGTAGATGAATCACACGGGCTGGTCCGATATATACGGACGGATCGAGGTCCATCACGCGCATCCCATGGTCGTCAAAATGAAACGGTGCATCGATGTGG
>NZ_JBXYIF010000157.1:0-261 GCF_057369535.1 Planococcus sp. RAB007_Raresut | reverse complement strand
ATGTAGGTAATTTTTTTACGGAACTTCTCCAGCGAATAAATATCGAAAATGTCTACGCCAATATTGAGCTGGGTGTAAATGAACTAAAGCGTGACCATGATGTACAGAAAGTATTAAACCAGCAGCAAAAAGAACTAATCCTGTTTCATGACCGTACACTGTTTCCTGTGCGTTCCATTCGCAACCAGTCCAACCTGCCCTATCAGGTTTTTGGGGCATTCAAGAAAACCTGTTATCAGCGTTTACAACATGGATTGCCCC
>NZ_JBXYIF010000156.1:0-261 GCF_057369535.1 Planococcus sp. RAB007_Raresut | reverse complement strand
CTAAACAGTTTGACAAAGATTATGTTAAATTTAAGAAATCACCTTTTTAAATTCACAAAAAAGGCCGCCCTTCGATATTCGATGAGCGGTGTCTCCTTATACAACTTGGTATATGAGCACCTTAAATATAGATTATTTCTGTGGATAAAGTCAACAGTTTAAAATAATAGGAAATGGGTATAAATAAAATTTTTTAAAGTAAAGTTAAATATGCAACTATTGATGCACAAAAACCACCCATTATGAAGTGACCCCTAAAAG
>NZ_JBXYIF010000155.1:0-261 GCF_057369535.1 Planococcus sp. RAB007_Raresut | reverse complement strand
CGCAGAAACTTTCTCATATTTAATGCCATCTACCATTGCTAACCGTATCGCCGCATTAATAATTCATGCTGCTTCCATCATGTAAAGTTGCGGATTTCGTTTGAAAGCACTGAGAGTTCCACTTTCCTTAAAAATAGCAATTAGCGTTTTACGAGTAAGCTTCGTATCATTTTGCAAATGCGTTAATATATCCGGTGCTTTTTCAAATTTACGATCATTCGTATTAAAAACAGTAGCTTCTACCTGGACAGTGGAAATTCC
>NZ_JBXYIF010000015.1:0-15017 GCF_057369535.1 Planococcus sp. RAB007_Raresut | reverse complement strand
TTGGGGGATCTCCCCCTGTGAGAGTAGGACGCCGCTGGGCACAAAAGAAAGGTCGTTACCGCGCAAGCGGTAGCGGCCTTTTTTGTCGTTCATTAACTTAAGTAGTTTAGAAATTAATTTGGATAGATAGTTTATTGCTTGTTTCTGCATCGTTTAATATATACTCTTAAAGTAACTCAGGAGGTTGATAAAATGGTTTCAGTTTATGATTACAAAGTAAAAAATTTGCAAGGAGAAATGGAATCACTCGAAAAATTTAAAGGGAATGCACTGGTCATAGTCAATACAGCAAGCAAATGTGGATTGACTCCTCAATTTGAAGACCTACAGAAACTTTATGAAAAGTACTCCAGTAAAGGTTTTCAAATCCTTGGCTTTCCTAGTTCTCAATTCAACAATCAGGAGTTTGAAAATCAGGAAGAAACAATGGAATTCTGCCAGATGAATTATGGGGTAACGTTCCCTATGTTTGCAAAAACAGATGTTAAAGGAGCAAATGCAGATCCTCTGTTTACCTATCTGACTTCAAAGCATGAAGATATAGGAGCTGAAGAAATTGCATGGAACTTTGCGAAGTTCTTAGTAGACAAAGAAGGGCATGTTATTAAAAGATATTCCCCTCAAACTTCGCCAATGGAACTTGAAGAAGATTTGAAGACTATTCTATAAGATTAGTCGGAATACTTTTTCTATTTTCGAATTCTTGACACCCCGCATGCCCACTGATAACCTTACAATAATATTTAATTGGAAGCAGGAGGCGTGTCGATAATGTGGGAATCGAAATTTGTAAAAGAGGGTCTGACTTTTGACGATGTATTGCTTGTTCCAGGACACTCGGAAGTATTGCCGAAAGATGTAGATTTATCTGTAGAGTTAACTCCTAAATTGAAATTGAACATCCCGATTATCAGTGCTGGAATGGATACTGTTACCGAAGCGAAAATGGCGATTTCCATGGCGCGCCAAGGTGGCCTTGGTGTGATCCATAAAAATATGAGTATTGAAGAGCAAGCGGAACAAGTAATCACAGTTAAACGTTCGGAAAATGGCGTTATCACAGATCCTTTCTTTTTAACTCCAGACCATCAAGTGTACGATGCGGAGCATTTAATGGGGAAATATCGTATTTCAGGTGTGCCGATTGTCAATAATGAAGAGGAATTGAAGTTGGTAGGTATCATTACAAACCGTGACCTCCGCTTTATTCAAGATTATTCATTGAAAATCAATGATGTCATGACGAAAGAAAAACTCGTTACGGCTCCAGTCGGTACTACATTAGAAGATGCAGAGAAGATTCTTCAGCAATATAAAATTGAAAAACTGCCGATTGTGGATGATGCAGGTATGCTGAAAGGCTTAATCACAATTAAGGATATCGAGAAAGTCATCGAATTTCCGATTGCAGCAAAAGATTCCCATGGACGCCTTCTTGTCGGCGCAGCAGTCGGTGTTACTTCCGATACGCTAAGACGAGTTGAACAGCTTGTAAAAGCGCAAGTGGATGTGGTGGTGTTGGATACTGCACATGGCCACTCGAAAGGCGTTTTGGAAATGGTCAGCGAAATCCGTTCCCAATTCCCTGAACTGACAATCATAGCAGGAAACGTTGCAACCGCAGAAGGAACAAGAGCTTTAATCGAAGCTGGAGCAGACGTGGTTAAAGTTGGTATCGGCCCGGGATCAATTTGTACAACACGCGTTGTAGCCGGTGTGGGTGTTCCTCAGATTACCGCGGTTTATGATTGCGCCACAGAGGCACGGAAACACGGAAAAGCGATTATTGCCGATGGCGGCATTAAATATTCCGGTGATATCATCAAAGCTCTTGCAGCTGGCGGACATGTTGTAATGCTCGGCAGCCTGCTTGCCGGAACAACGGAAAGCCCGGGAGAAACTGAAATCTTCCAAGGCCGCCGTTTTAAAACATACCGCGGCATGGGTTCAATCGCTTCTATGGAAAAAGGATCGAAAGACCGTTATTTCCAAGATGAAGCGAAAAAGCTGGTACCGGAAGGAATCGAAGGAAGATTGCCTTATAAAGGGCCACTTACTGACACGATTCATCAATTGCTTGGCGGAATCCGTGCAGGAATGGGCTATTGCGGCACGAAAGATTTGGAGACATTGCGCAATGAAGCCCAATTCATCCGTATGACGGGTGCTGGTTTGCGTGAAAGCCATCCGCATGATGTTCAAATTACAAAAGAGTCACCAAACTACTCAATATAATAAAAGTTGAATCTTTTAGCACTCTTTTCCATCATTATCCGATGGTAAAGAGTGCTTTTTGCATATTTTTATTTCAGGACATTAATAATATGATAGAATAGCATGGGGAAACAGATTAATGGAGGTATAGAGAGATTTGAAGAACGTTTTAAAGATGACAATGTTGCTTACTGTATTAGCTATGTTTATGACTACTATTATCGTTCCGCAACAGGCAAGCGCGAACGAATCATTAAATATAATGGCAGATGCCGCTATTTTGGTGGATGCTGAAAGTGGAAAAATCCTATTTGAACAAAATGCTGAAACGCCGCTTGGTGTTGCAAGTATGACAAAAATGATGACGGAATACCTGCTTTTTGAAGCAATCGAAGATGGACGTATAACTTGGGATCAACAATATAGCGTGACTGATTATACATATCAGATTTCCCAGGACAGAGCGCTCAGCAATGTGCCGCTTCGTGCCGACGGAACTTATTCCATCAAAGAATTATATGAAGCTTTAGCGATTTATTCAGCTAACGCAGCAACTATCGGTATTGCAGAAACAATTGCTGGAACTGAAGGTGAATTCGTTCGCCTGATGAATAAAAAAGCTGAAGAACTAGGGCTTGAAGACACAAAATTTGTGAACTCGACAGGTTTGAACAATGCCGATTTGAAAGGCATGCATCCGGACGGAACTGGTGAAACTGACGAAAATGTCATGACTGCACGTTCTGTAGCGAAATTAGCGAGAGCGTTGATGACAGATTACCCGGAAGTTCTTGAAACAACAAGCATTGCCAAAGCGGTTTTCCGTGATGGCACTGATGACAGAACGGAAATGCCGAACTGGAATTTCATGCTTCCAGGCTTAGTATACGAATATGAAGGTATGGACGGATTAAAAACAGGTACAACTGATTTTGCCGGACATTCATTCACTGGTACAGCGAAACGCGATGATGTCCGTTTGATTACTGTAGTAATGAAAGCTGTGGACAGTGAAGGCGTCGGTTCTTATAAAGCCCGTTTTGATGCTACCCGAGCATTAATGGATTTCGGCTTTGGACAGTTTACAAAACAGGAAATCGTTCCGGCTGGTTACCAATTTGAAGATCAACAAGCTTTGCCAGTAGCAAAAGGCAAAGAAGATGAAGTCAAAATTGCTGTTAAAGAGCCAATTACGATGATGGTCCGTTCAAGCGAGAAAGATGCTTATGTTCCTGAGTTGGTAATTGATGAATCTCTTCTTGATAACGGTAAACTGGAAGCGTCGATTGAAAAAGATAAAGTGGTCGGAACCGTTAACCTTACAAAGGAATCGGGATCTGATTACGGTTATTTGGATGGTTCAGCGAGCGGCGCTGAAGTTATCACAACTGAAAGCGTTGAGCGCGCCAACTGGTTTACCCTTTCCCTGCAGGCAGTTGGAAGCTTCTTCTCTACTATGTGGACGGGCGCTGTTGATTTTGTAAAAGGTCTATTCTAATAAAAAGCAGTTCATCTTATAAAGATGAGCTGCTTTTTCTTTTGTTGATGTCCCAGCTTGCCATAAGTTGATGGATACCTTCTTCTATTTGCTTTTCAGACAATCCGCCAAAACCGATGACGATGCGGGGAGAGGGGCTTTCTGATTTACTGACATCATATGAATGCAGGCCGAAAACCCGGATTCCCGCTGCTTTTGCGCGTTCAATCAGTTGTTTCTCACTAAGTGGCGTCTGTACCGTCAAAACGACATGCATCCCTGCTTGCTCCCCTGAAATCTTAACTGTTGGTGCGAATAAAGCCAATTCAGCTGTCAATTTTTCCAGTTTCTTTTTATACAGTTTGCGCATTCGGTTCAGATGTCTTGAAAAATGCCCTCCTTTCATGAATTGGGCCACTATCTGCTGATCTAGTCTTGGCACGGAAGATGAGTAGTGCAAAAAGGTTTTATTGTATTCAGTGAGCAAGGTGTTCGGCAATACCATATAGGCGATCCGGAGGGATGGCATCAGCGATTTTGAGAAAGTGCTGATATAGATGACCCGGCCGCTGAGATCCATACTTTGTAAGGCGGGAATCGGCCGGCTGGTATAGCGGAATTCACTGTCATAATCATCTTCAATGATGTAACGTTCTGGCTTCGCTGTCGCCCAGTTCAATAATTGGGCGCGTCGTGTGGCACTTAAGACAGAGCCTGTCGGAAACTGGTGGGAAGGAGTGACATACGCGACGTCTACCGGTGAAGCTTCCAATTCTTCCATATTGATGCCGTCTTCATCGATGCTGATCGGCAGTGACTTCCGGTCGTGGTGGCTGAAAATGCTGTGGGTGAGGGCATACCCGGGATTTTCAAAGCCGAAAATCAGGTTTTTATTGAGCAGCCGTATCAATAGCGGCATCAATTGTTCTGTCCCGGAACCGATGATGATCTGGTTTGACTGGCAGACGACTCCCCGTGACTGGAACAGGTAGCGGGCGATTTCCTGGCGCAGTACGTCATCACCCTGAGGATGGCCGGATAACAGGAATTCCCCATTCGACTCATCCAGAACTTCCTTGGCCAATTTGCGCCATGTGGAAAAAGGGAAGGAGCCTGTATCGATCTGCGCCGGATTAAAATCAAATTGATAATCGATTTTTTCGGGAATTACGGGTTCCTCCTGAGGCAAATCAAGATAAGCGAGTTCCTCGACCGCCTGGGCATAGTAACCTTTTCGAGGCCGGGATTCAATAAAACCCTCCGCTACAAGTTGGCCATAAGCCAGTTCTACCGTTGTTTGGCTTATATCTAGGAATTCAGCCAGTTTCCGCTTGCTTGGCAATTTTGTATCTAAAGAGATTTTGCCGTCGATGATGGCCTGTTTTATTTCGATATAGAGTTGTTTGTAGATGGGGGTAGCGCTTCGCTTCTTTAATTGGAACATGAGCATATCCATTCATATCTCTCCCAACTGGCATTATTATTATTTAAATTTATGATTTATTTATAAAGTCAGTTTAAGTATAACGGAAAGTGATAGTTTCGACAAAAGTGGATGGCTGCAGCGGCCTCTTGCCAAAAAGAAGAGATTATAGTAAAGTATGATTAATTTAAAAGAAGAAACGTTGATGGGAATTAGTAAGACGTCTGTTTTTCCAAAGAGAGCCGGTGGTTGGTGCGAACCGGTGAAAAACGCGTTTGAATCCACCCCGGAGTTGCATGGCGAAATAAGCCATTGCCGGTTTTAATGCCGTTATGTGATGAAGAGAATCGGAGATTTTTTCCGGTTAATCAGGGTGGCAACGCGGGTAGCTCTCGTCCCTTTCACAGGGATGTGGGCTATTTTTGTTGTCTTTTTTCCATTTGCGCCAAAAACAAGAGGAGGAATTTATCATGTTGGACATCCGATTTGTACGGGAGAATTTTGAAGAAGTGAAAAGCAAGCTTGCGAAGCGGGGAGAGGATATTTCCGTTTTGGAAGATTTCCAGCCGCTTGATGCCAAGCGCCGGGAGTTGATTGCGCAGACGGAGAAATTGAAAGCCGAGCGCAACGAGGCTTCCCAGAATATCGCGGTCATGAAACGCAATAAAGAAAATGCCGATGAAGCCATTGCGAAAATGCGTGAAGTGGGCGACAAAATCAAGACGATCGACGAGGAATTGCGGGAAGTTGAAGAGCGTCTGAACTATATCATGATGCGTGTGCCGAATATTCCGCACGACAGCGTTCCGCTTGGCGATTCTGAAGATGATAACGAAGAAGTCCGTACATGGGGCGACAAGCCGGAATTCGGCTATGAAGCGAAACCACATTGGGATATTGCAACAGACTTGAACATTGTCGATTTTGAACGCGCGGCGAAAGTCACAGGCAGCCGTTTTGTGTTCTACCGCGGCCTTGGGGCACGCCTTGAACGCGCTTTGATCAATTTCATGATGGACCTTCACCAGGAAGAACATGATTACGAAGAAATGCTGCCTCCGTATCTGGTCAACCGCGAAAGTCTGACGGGTACAGGACAATTGCCGAAATTCGAGGAAGATGCTTTCCTGATCGAGAAAGAGGATTATTTCCTGATCCCAACTTCTGAAGTGCCGGTGACGAACTTTTACCGCGACGAAATCCTGTCAGGCGACATGCTGCCGCAGGCGTTTGCTTCTTACAGCGCGAATTTCCGCTCTGAAGCGGGTTCTGCCGGGCGCGACACACGCGGATTGATTCGTCAGCATCAATTCAATAAAGTCGAGCTGGTGCGATTTGTGAAGCCGGAAGAATCTTATGATGAGCTGGAGAAATTGACAGGCCACGCTGAGAAAGTGCTTCAATTATTGGGGCTTCCTTACCGCGTGCTGAAAATGTGTACAGCGGATCTTGGATTTACGGCAGCGAAGAAATACGATATCGAAGTGTGGATTCCGAGCCAGGAAATGTACCGTGAAATTTCTTCTTGCAGTAATTTCGAAGATTTCCAGGCAAGACGCGCCAATATCAAATTCCGCCGCGAGGCAGGCGGCAAGCCTGAATTCGTTCACACATTGAACGGCAGCGGACTGGCAATCGGCCGTACTGTGGCAGCTTTGCTCGAGAATTTCCAGCAGGAAGACGGCTCTGTCCGCATTCCGGAAGTGTTGCGTCCGTATATGGGCGGCAAAGAATTCATCAAATAAAACCGGAAAGCTCCGTAAGCATCGCGCTTATGGAGCTTTCTTTTTTATTGGCGGAAAAGACGTGGTTCATTGATGGCAGAAAGGGTATGGGTAAGCAGAAGAATTGAAGGGAGTTTTTGATGTGGAGAATCTTTCTTTTCAATCGGTTGAAACGAATGGTGTAACGCTGCATACGGCCATGGCGGGTCCGGAAGACGGTCCGCTGGTGATTCTGCTGCACGGCTTTCCGGAGTTCTGGTATGGCTGGAAGCATCAGATCAGCGCATTAGCGGGGCAGGGCTACCGCGTGATGGCACCGGATCAGCGGGGCTATAATCGGAGCAGTAAACCGCCGGGAGCAGAAAATTATACGTTGAATGATTTGCGGGACGATATTGTGGGTCTGATCGAACAGAGCGGAAAAGAAAAAGCGTTTGTTGTCGGACATGATTGGGGAGGTGCGGTTGCCTGGCAGCTGGCTGCAACCAGACCTGAGCTGGTGGAAAAAATGATTGCCGTTAATATTCCGCATCCGCAGGCGATGCCGAAAGTGATGATGCGGAATCCTCTGCAATGGATAAGAAGTTCGTACATGGCATATTTTCAGCTGCCAATTCTGCCTGAAAAGATGATGGAAGCGGAAGATTTCAGTTTTATGAAACAGGCCATGGCGGGCACTAGCCGGAAAAATGCATTTTCTGAGGAAGACCTTGAGCGGTACGGGGAAGCATGGGCACAGCCGGGTGCGCTGACCGGGATGCTGAATTGGTACCGGGCATTGCCGAAAGGCAGCTTCCGCCAGACGCCGAAGAGGAAAATCGACGTGCCTGTACGCATTCTGTGGGGAGTCGGCGATCAATTCCTGTCTCAGCAACTGGCGAAGGAAAGCCTGAATTTCTGCAAGGATGCAGAATTGGTGCTGATCGGGCAGGCTACCCACTGGGTACATCATGAGCAGCCGGAGATTTTGAACCATCTGATTATGGAATTTCTGGACGAAGAAAAAACGGAAACTCTATAGGAGCTTCCGTTTTTTCTTTTTCTCCCGCAAGGCGCGGAAAAATTGTGTGAGCAACCCTCCGCATTCGTCGGCCAATACATTTTCTTTTACCTCGCATTGATGATTGAAGCGATCGTCGTTCAATAACCTGTAGAGTGAATCGACCGATCCCGCTTTCACATCGCGTGCGCCGTAGACGACTCTCGGAATCCGTGATTGCAGAATGGCGCCTGCACACATCGGACAAGGCTCTAACGTTACGTAAAGGATCGTGTTTTCCAGCCGCCAGCTTCCAAGTTCTTCACAGGCCTGCTGTATTGCCAGCAACTCCGCATGCGTAACGGCATTCTGTGTCGTTTCCCGCAGGTTATGCGCGCGCGCAATCACTTCACCGTCGCGGACGATGACGGCGCCGATTGGCACTTCTCCTTTCGCTGCTGCTTTATTCGCTTCTTCTATTGCCATTTTCATGTAATGCTGGTCCAGTTCCAAGCCGTTCATCATGCATCTCTCCTTAAGCCCAGTTTAGCATCTTTCTTCAAATTGAGGCAGTCAGTCTTTCAATCAAAGGGCGACAAATTGAAAAAGGAAGATTAAAATAAACAAAGAAGCAATATGGTAAGGGGAGCATTCTATGAAAAAAAAGCCAATAAAATTAGTTAAAAAAGAACATAAAAAAGAAACTATTCCCCATCTATTGGGAAGATACATAGCCATGCTGATCGGTGCGACGATGGCAGCGGCTTCGATTGAACTGTTTTTAGTGCCCAATGCCATCATTGACGGCGGCATTATCGGTATTTCATTGATCCTGGATTATTTGACCGAGCTGCCTTTCGGGGTTTTGCTGGTCGCCATCAACTTGCCTTTCCTGTTTTTCGGCTATAAGCACATCGGACGGAATTTCTTTCTTTCCTCCATCTTTTCAATTGTGGCATTGGCGATTGTGGAAATTCCGATGCACAGGTTTGAGCCATTTGTCGACGATCCGCTGCTTGCCACCGTATTCGGGGGTTTATTGCTTGGTGCGGGTGTCGGGGTAGTCATCCGAAACGGAGGCGCGCTCGACGGCACGGAGATCCTCGGAATCCTGCTCAGCAGGAAACTGCCTTTTTCTGTAGGGGAATTCGTCATGTTCGTCAATATCTTCATCTTCAGCTGGGCTGGATTCGTACTCGGCTGGCAGCAGGCGATGTATTCGATTCTGACTTATTATATCGCTTCCAAAACAATTGATGCGGTCATCCAGGGATTGAATGACACGAAATCGGTCATCATCGTTTCGGATGAATTTGAAGAACTGGGATCGGCCATCAATGACCGTCTCGGCAGAAGCGTTACGAAGCTCCACGGCAAGGGCGGTTATAACGAAAATGAGAAGGATGTCATCTATCTGGTCGTCACGAGACTGGAAATTTCAAAATTGAAACAGGTCGTCCATGACATTGACCCGAAGGCATTCCTGACCATTATGAGCACCCAGGAAGTCCACGGCGGAACATTTAAAGCACCTATCCATTAATTTGGCGGGTGCTTTTTGCCTCTACTTTTCAAATGCTGTCTATGGTAAAATTAAGGTCAACGAACATACATGAAAAGAAAAAGGGGGGCTTCGGATGCCGGTGCCATTTATCACGGTAGAAGGGCCGATTGGCGTAGGGAAAACATCGTTGAGTAAAGCGATTGCTGATCAGAATCAATTCAAATTATTAAAAGAAATCGTGGATGAAAATCCGTTTTTAAATAAATTCTATGAAGACATCGAAGAATGGAGCTTCCAGACGGAAATGTTCTTTCTTTGCAATCGCTATAAGCAATTGACCGATATACAGAAGAAGTTCATCTCAAAACAGGAATCGGTTGTAGCCGATTACCATATCTTTAAAAACCTTATCTTCGCCAAGCGCACTTTGCCGCCTGAAGAATATGCGAAATATGAGGAAATCTACAAAATCCTGACGGCCGACATGCCGAAGCCGAATATGGTCATTTACCTGCACGCCAGCCTTGACACCCTGATGAAACGCATCAAACTCCGCGGCCGTGAATTCGAAACGATGATTACAGCTGATTATATGGAACAGCTTGCTGCCGATTACCACGAATTCATCGAGCATTTCGAACGCACACATCCTGAAATCCCTGTACTCCGCTTTAACGGAGATGAAATAGATTTTGTACAAAATGAAGCTGATCTGCAGCTGATCCTATCAAAAGTAGACGATACGCTACAACAAAGGAGTTTGACGATATGAATTTACGTGAAAAATATGGTATTCCGGCAAATGCGGTCATCACGATTGCAGGAACAGTCGGCGTCGGCAAATCGACAATGACAAAGGCTTTGGCAGATGCGCTTCAATTCCGCACGTCTTTCGAAAAAGTGGATTCAAACCCGTACCTTGATCTATTCTATGATGATTTTGAAAAATGGAGCTTCCATTTGCAGATTTATTTCCTGGCTGAACGTTTTAAGGAGCAAAAGCGCATGTTCGAATATGGCGGCGGCTTTATCCAGGACCGTTCAATCTACGAAGATACCGGCATTTTCGCCAAGATGCATTGGGAAAAAGGCACGATGAACAACGTGGATTACGAGACTTACACCAATCTCTTTGAAGCCATGGTGATGACGCCTTATTTCCCGCATCCGGATTTATTGATCTACCTCGAAGGTTCAATCGATGACATCATCGGACGCATCCAGGAACGCGGACGCCAGATGGAACAGCAGACACCGATCGACTATTGGGTTGAAATGCATCAGCGCTACGAAAACTGGATCAACACATTCAACGGTTGTCCGGTACTGCGCCTGAACATCAACGATTACGATTTGCTGAACGATCCTGAATGTTCGGAGCAGATTGTTGAACGCATCGGCAATTTCATGCAGCAGGCTTTAGTGCTGCGCAAATAAAATAAAAACAGTGGGCGGATTTCAAATCGCTCACTGTTTTTTTTATTTTCTGGGTGCTTTAGTTTTTCGGAGCAGAGCGGCCGTTTCCGCTTTTCTTGGTGTCTAGTCTCCAGCGGCCCAGCTCTTCGGGTCATAAGCCAGCCCAGCTCCGTGGCAAAGGACGCCACTCTGCTGTTCTGTCTTATGCCTTTCAGAGCTTAACGGGCGCTGTCGCTTTTCGTTTATTTCCCGGGAAATATAAAAGAGGCTCTCCGCTAGGAAAGCCTCATAAAAGTAATATTTAATCGAATCGAAATTTTCAGTCACATATGGGTTAAGAAAAATTCGCTACTTTCGTAACGAATCCAATCTCGAATTTATATGCGCGTAAATTCAAAAAATGGAGGAGGAAGAGGGATTCGAACCCCCGCGGGATTTGACTCCCCTGTCGGTTTTCAAGACCGATCCCTTCAGCCAAACTTGGGTATTCCTCCGTATCAGACAAGAATTAATTTAACACGGATCAATAAATACTGTCAACACTTTCGTTTAATTTTTTTCGAGTTTCTTTATTTTATTCGAAAAGAACTGATTTACTGGCTTTTCTTAAAACAATTTCAAGGGATACAGCCTTTCGGATTGATTTTCACCTGAATAATTTGTATACTAGTAAATGCCGTGCTAGGTGGGAAGATAGCGGTGTCCTGTAACCTGCAATCCGCTTTAGCAGGACTGAATTCCTTTCTGAGGCTGTTTGCATGTAAGGTCTGCCTCTTGCACGTAGTGTTGACATCTGGGTCCTGCGCAATGGAATCCCATGAACCATGTCAGGTCCGGAAGGAAGCAGCATTAAGTGGAACATTCCATGTGCCGCGGGATCGCCTAGATCGAGCCAGCGACAAGGGTAACGCTTATGTGCAGCAGTCGAAGAAAGGTGCACGGCATTAAATTTAAAATCAGAACCTGTCCGCTTTTGCGGGCAGGTTTTTTGTTTCTTGCTTTATTTTTATGCAGCTGAAAGACGTCCGAAAACCTTAAGGGAAATGCCTGATTTATGGTATAATAAAAGGACGAAAAACATATTTACTAAAAGGAGAGAAAACCGTTGGCGTATCAAGCTTTTTACCGTGTATACAGACCCCAGTCCTTTTCTGAAATGACCGGTCAGGTGCATGTCAAACAAACCCTTCAAAATGCTCTCCTTTACAATAAGACGACTCACGCTTATCTGTTTTCCGGCCCCAGGGGGACAGGGAAGACGAGTGCGGCAAAGATTTTTGCCAAAGCGCTGAACTGTGAAAGGGCGCCGGTTTCAGAACCCTGCAATGAATGCTCTTCTTGTTTGAGCATTATGGAAGGATCCAATACCGATGTTATCGAATTTGACGCGGCCTCCAATTCACGTGTTGAAGAAATGCGTGAAATCATTGAAAAGGTCCGTTTCTCACCTGCGAATTCGCGGTTTAAAATTTACATCATCGATGAAGTCCATATGTTATCGAACAGTGCATTCAACGCGCTCTTGAAAACGCTCGAAGAACCGCCGGAACACGTCGTATTCATCCTGGCGACCACAGAACCCCATAAACTGCCGTTGACAATCATTTCCCGGTGTCAGCGTTTCGACTTTAAATCACATACACAAGCGGATATCGTCATGCGTATGGTGGAAGTTTTGGACGACGCAAAAATTCCGTACAATGAACAAGTGCTGAAAATCATTGCGCAGGCAGCAGCAGGCGGAATGCGGGATGGCCTCAGCCTACTTGATCAGGTTGTGTCATTCAGTGGAGACGAAATGACCGTCGAAGATGCGCTGCTGGTGACGGGATCAATTAGCCAGGATATGTTTTATTCAATCGCTGAGGCGTTATTGGCAAAAGACATCGGCCAGGCTTTGACTTTATTGGAACAATTGGTGCGCGACGGCAAGGATCCGGTACGGTTGGTGGAAGATTTCATCACTTTCTTCCGCGACCTTTTGCTCATTCAGACAGCGCCGGATCTGCACGATATGCTGGAACTTGCCAGCCATGAACTCCGTTTTGAGGAATTGGCGAAACGCTTCGAACCGGCGACGCTCTATCTCTGGATCGACATCATGACCAAGACCCAGCAGGAAATGCGGTTCTCCAACCACACCAAAATCTATATGGAAACAGCGCTGCTGAAAATGGTGCAGGCGGAAACACCGGTACTGGCAGCGAATTCGGCAGCCGCTTCTCCAGAACTCGAAGCGAAAGTGTCGACGCTTGAGCAGCTTGTCCGCGAATTGCAGCAGCAGCTGAAAAATGGCAGCGGCGGTTCAGCAGCGCCAGCTCCTGCCGAACAGAAAAAGCGGCAGCGTGTGCAAAGCGGCTTTAAAATTCCGACAGGCCGCATACAGGACGTGTTAAAAAATGCGACAAAACCGGATATTCAGGCAATCAAGACGAATTGGGCTACGGTAATGGGCCAGCTTCAGAAATCCCATTCGGCTTTATTGAATGAAGCAGAGCCCGTAGCGGCATCAAGTGATGCATTTGTGTTAAAATTCAAGTATGATATTCATTGCCAGATGGCATCGGAAAACCAGACTTTCGCAACGGCATTCAGTCAGTTGCTGGAGCAGTATACAGGGAAAGCGTATACGCCGGTTTATGTTCCTGATGCAAGTTGGCTGAAGATCCGTGAAGAATTTATTAAAAACAGCGGATTGAAAGCAGGCAATGAAGACAAAGAGACGGACACTGAAGAAGAAAATCCGTTTTCCCAGGAAGGCGCTGCAGCGGAAGAAGATCCGTTCATCGCTGAAGCGGAGCGGCTTTTCGGAAAAGATTTCGTCGAAGTTCATGAAGACTGACAAACAAACATATTAGGAGGAATACATTATGCGCGGTGGCGGAAATATGCAAGGTATGATGAAACAAATGCAGAAAATGCAAAAACAGATGGCTGAGGCTCAGGAAGAGCTTGGCACGATGAAATTTGAAGGAACAGCTGGCGGCGGCATGGTCAAAGTTACTGTTTCTGGACATAAAGAAGTATTGGACATCGTTATGGATCCTTCAGTAGTAGACCCGGAAGACGTTGAAATGCTGCAGGATCTATTGGTTGTTGCAACAAACGAAGCGTTCAAGAAAGCGGACGATCACGCGAATTCCACAATGGGGAAATTCACGAAGGGCTTGAATATCCCAGGAATGTAGTAGGAGGCAATAATTATGCATTACCCGGAACCTATATCAAAATTAATGGAGAGTTTTATGAAATTGCCAGGGATTGGGCCGAAAACAGCGGCCCGTCTGGCATTTTTTGTGCTTGGAATGAAAGAGGATACAGTGCTTGATTTTGCGAAAGCGCTCGTCGATGCAAAGCGGAATCTTAGTTTTTGCTCGGTGTGCGGCCATATCACGGACGTAGATCCCTGCCATATTTGCCAGGACCAAAAACGTGATCGCACAACGATATGTGTTGTTCAGGATCCTAAAGATGTAATCGCCATGGAGAAAATGCGTGATTACACTGGTTTATATCACGTGCTGCAAGGAGCAATCTCTCCTATGGAAGGAATCGGTCCCGAAGACATCAATGTGCCTTCCTTGCTGAAACGGTTGCAGGATGAGCAAGTTGATGAATTGATTCTGGCAACAAACCCGACCATTGAAGGTGAAGCGACAGCGATGTATATTTCACGGCTCGTCAGACCTTCAGGAATTAAAACAACGAGGATTGCGCATGGGCTGCCGGTTGGCGGAGACCTTGAGTATGCGGATGAAGTAACTTTATCGAAAGCGCTAGAAGGCCGGCGCGAGTTATAATAGAGGAGATCGACGAATGCTGTTTTCAAGAAAAGGTAAATTAAAAAAAGAGTTCGATGAGCAGTTGATCTCCCATTTCTTCGCCGCCAAGCAAGAGCTTCAAGTGGCTAAAGAAATGGAAGAAATGTCTGACGATTATGATTTGTATATAATTGCTAAACGAAAAATTGCTGAGAGTAAACACTTGTTTCTATTAAAGGAAGCAAGACTGCGTGAAGTAAAAATTAAGTGAGGACAAAGGGTTTTAATCCTTGGTCTTCACTTTTCTTTTTTACTGCTTATATAGAAGGAAAATGATAAACCAAAGAAATACTTTTTAAATATAATTTTATTTGGAAAATCTGTTGACAGTATCGCCACTATGCTTTAGTATTGTAGAAGTCGTCAAGAACGACAGCAAACATGAACCTTGAAAACTGAACAGCAAAACGTCAACAAACAATCTACTGATCAGCACTTGTGCAGATCAAAGCGAATCGC
>NZ_JBXYIF010000154.1:0-262 GCF_057369535.1 Planococcus sp. RAB007_Raresut | reverse complement strand
CGTACGTATGGTCTTGTCCGTACTCTGGGATCGTCTTGACGATCAATGCCTGTTCGACAGAGGCGCTCCGTGTATCGAGAACCGTGAATGTACTGTCTGGATATTCTTCTTTCAACATTTCGCCGTCCATGACAGCGGTTTGGTATGTACCGGAGAGTTCTCCGGAGAAAGCGAGATATAAGAACGGGATTCCAGCCTCGAGATGCTGACGGAAACAGTGTTCGATTCGTGACGTCTCGATTTGGAACGTCTTTGGCGTCTT
>NZ_JBXYIF010000153.1:0-262 GCF_057369535.1 Planococcus sp. RAB007_Raresut | reverse complement strand
CAAGTAAGTAAAAGCAATAAATGCCAAACCGAGTGGAATTGCAGAAAGTGGAATCGAAAGATTTTTAAAGAATGGTATCAACAAGTCCAACATGTTTGCCGTATGCACAGGACTATCTTGTTGTTTTGCAATCACATAAAGCGCAATACCCGCCCCAAGTGCAGCAAGTGAAGTCCAAAAGAATTTTTTTCGAGCAGGTAAACCAGCATTGTCTTTATAGCGAATTTTGATCCAGTCATCCGCCCAACCGACTGCACCGAAC
>NZ_JBXYIF010000152.1:0-263 GCF_057369535.1 Planococcus sp. RAB007_Raresut | reverse complement strand
CATGTAGGGCATCTCCATATGTCATCTTCAGGTTCTTATATACCGTCGGTCTCGATATTTTTAGTGCTGTGCGATTTGAGCCACTTTCATGTTTTGCTGATACATTTGATGAATCTTGATATGTAACACTAACTTTTCCTCCAAATCCATTCCCTCCAGATAAAATAGCCTCAACTACTCTATCGGAGTTCTGTTCTGATTTTTCGGCAATAGTGTAAAATCGTATCGAGCATAAACTGTCAATTTTATTCTAGCGTTCACAG
>NZ_JBXYIF010000151.1:0-263 GCF_057369535.1 Planococcus sp. RAB007_Raresut | reverse complement strand
CCTTTTTCTTAAAACTCATGACTTTCTCGAGCACCATGACGGCTGCTAAAATACCGACCGCAATCAATACGATGACACCGCCTGGAGCGACATCGAGATCATATGCAAGGACGAGCCCACCGATTGTCGCGACCTCTCCGAAGATGATGGACCAGAGAATGGTCTGTTTGAAGCTCGATGTAAAGCGTAGCGCCGCTGCGACGGGTAACGTAATCAAGCTAGATACGAGAAGCGTTCCGACAATTCTCATGCTAACGGCAATC
>NZ_JBXYIF010000150.1:0-263 GCF_057369535.1 Planococcus sp. RAB007_Raresut | reverse complement strand
AAATAATTCAATAATACTGACTACACAGTCTTCAGACATAGCGTCAGTATCTCCTATTAAATCTATCGTTCACCTCCGTGCTAATAAAATCGGTACTAAAGTATCTTCGAGTGCAGAGTTAAATGTTACAGAAAAAGAACTAGCTGATATTCAAAGATATTTAGATGTTAAAAGAAGCGAACTTTTCTTTGGTAAAGGGGTTATTTTAGTAGAAGGAATTGCCGAAGAATATTTAATACCTGTGTTAGCTAGAGAATGTGGTA
>NZ_JBXYIF010000149.1:0-264 GCF_057369535.1 Planococcus sp. RAB007_Raresut | reverse complement strand
GTCGAAGTTGGCGCCCAGCTTGTCCATCTTGTTGATGAAGCAGATACGGGGCACGTTGTACTTGTCAGCCTGTCGCCACACGGTCTCAGACTGGGGCTCGACACCTTCCTTACCGTCGGAGACAGCCACGGCGCCGTCGAGCACACGCAAAGAGCGCTCAACCTCAACCGTGAAGTCCACGTGTCCGGGGGTGTCAATGATGTTGATCTGGTTCTTCTTCCAGAAACAGGTGGTAGCAGCGGAGGTAATGGTGATACCGCGCTC
>NZ_JBXYIF010000148.1:0-264 GCF_057369535.1 Planococcus sp. RAB007_Raresut | reverse complement strand
CGGCGTAGACTGTACCGGTGAGCCATTGTTGGATATCGTTCTTTCGGTAAACGTTCGAGGCGAGCATCATGAACTGAACGATCCCTTGCAAGAAGATGCTGATTCCAATCCCAACAAGAGCTAGCCGGACAGGTGGGACTCCACGTTTCAACAAATAGAAGAGGAACATGGGGAGAACAATCTAACCAAGGAACGAAGCGATTGGGATATAGGCGAGCGGCACTGACAGCTGATTCGTTCGCTCATCCGAGAAAACGGTGAAGA
>NZ_JBXYIF010000147.1:0-264 GCF_057369535.1 Planococcus sp. RAB007_Raresut | reverse complement strand
CACTTTGAAACTGTTTTCGGAGCAGGGGGCTACATTGATGCTTACGATTGATGACCGGAATACGAATTTCGATGCCGACACTTCGCCTCACGCCCACTTCCTTTGCAAAAAATGCGGGCAGATTTACGATCTGGATTGTCCCGATTTTATGAAAGAATCGGAAAATCGGGCAATAGACGAGCATCAGGCAATGGAAGTCCACCTTTATTATAAAGGTATATGTAAGAATTGCTTAAGAAAAGATATATAAGCGTAATTGACTAA
>NZ_JBXYIF010000146.1:0-264 GCF_057369535.1 Planococcus sp. RAB007_Raresut | reverse complement strand
CGCAGTTGCGCGCGGCCGGCCTGCTCGACCCGGTCGACGATGCCTATGACGAGTTGATGGGAGAGGGCGCGGGCGAGGATGGGGCGGACGATACCGAGCGAAGCGACGATCCCGAAGAGAGCTGACTGGCGCTAAGCCCGCGCAACGCCTATATTCGCATCCAAGCAATGTGAAAGAGAAGGTCCCATGGGTCTCAGTGTCTGGCAGCTCGCCATTATCGCCGTCGTCGTGCTCGTCCTGTTCGGTCGCGGGCGGATTTCCGAA
>NZ_JBXYIF010000145.1:0-264 GCF_057369535.1 Planococcus sp. RAB007_Raresut | reverse complement strand
GACAGGAACTCCTATTCCAAAACGGACAATGACGCTACTTTTATGAGAATGAAGGAGGATGCCATGCGTAACGGCCGGACGAAACCCGGTTACAACCTCCAGATCGGCACCGAGAACCGGTTCATTACCGATTTTGCACTCTTCCCGAACCCTACGGATACACTGACCCTGATACCTTTCCTGCAATCCTTTTCAAATAGGTATGACAGGATGGCCCATACGGTGGTTGCCGATTCCGGTTATGGTTCTGAGGAGAATTACCGC
>NZ_JBXYIF010000014.1:0-15319 GCF_057369535.1 Planococcus sp. RAB007_Raresut | reverse complement strand
AATATTTGATAACCTCACCGATGGTCATGGAGTTCACCCTTATCCCTAATTTACAGATTTTCTAAATTGTACCATGACGGAAAAGAGATTTTATTAAACCTGTAGCAAATTTATAAAGTAACAAAAGAGAAATTGAAGTTACTTTTCTCTGAAGTAAATCCGGCTGCGATAAATTCCTTCATTCCAGTTTACATATGATCGCTTATCGGAAGTGTTATATGGACATAAAAAAGAATTGGGGAATGCAACTTAATTGATTGCATTCCCCAATTCTTTTTATTCGACTTCTTTAAGCATAAGCTCAATACCTGTTAAACGTTGATTAAATTCATCCATTTTTTTCGTTTGTTCCTGCTGCAAAATGTTATTTTTTCGATCCAACTCCAAACGTTCTTCGGCTCGGCGCTCCATGCGTCGAATAGCTCGAACGATAAAAATAAGGATGAAAAGACCGATAAGCAGAGGAATCAATGGAAGTAAAAACGGTACAAACGTAAAAAAATCAATCCAACTACTATCTGATGAATTACTCATTTTATTTCCTCCAATATGCAAAGATTCATAGTAAGAAACGCTAATTATTGCTTCTTTTTAGTGTCAGGGTTTTTGACAAGTCGAAAATTAGTTGTTCATTTAAATTAAGTGTGAACGGGTTTAGCTCAAAATACTTCATTGCTTTGCCATTTTCGGAGACTTCAAGTTGCCCTTTAACCAAATTAGCATCTTCAAGCTTTTGAAGATGAAGATAGAGTAACGGTCTGCTGATTCCCAGTTCTCTTGCAAGCTGACTAACGTACTGCCGTTCCTCATAGAGAACTGCAATGATTTTTAGCCGATAAGGATTGGATAAGGCCTCCAACATCTTTAGCAATTGATCACCTGACAAATGATTAACCATTAATGTATCAGACCTCCTGTAATAAATATATTACACGTGTAACTTATAATCAAGGGCGATATAAAGAAATAATAAAGTTCTTGGAAATAGTTCAGTCAGTAATTTTTATGGGTATAATAAGAACAAGTGTTCTTTTTGAGGGGGGAATGGTCTATGGAAGAAAAAAGGAGTAGTAATCCAAAAAATGAAAGAAGATATACAATGTGGGAGGGACTGTTCGTATCGCAGCATGCCTGGGATGCTGATAATCACTCGGAAAGTGACCCGCAGCCGATGCTCAGTGCTGATGAGAAACAAGCCATCTGGGATATGCTGATCGTTGCCCTTGATCGTCAATGTACCGTCTTCATTCAATCCTGGGAAGACCGTCATTTCAAATTCCATCGATGCACAATTCGAGAAATAGATGACACCCAGCGAATCGTCACTTACGATGATCCATTTGGCGAATGGCAGCTTGCGATTGATACGATTACTTCCATGCATATGCTGGACTGATTCACCCGGTTGCTTGAGTTGGCAGCTGCAGTTGCTGAACGTTCACTTCCGGCATGTTGTTTTAACTAATGAGTGGACTTTACCTGCTTTGAAAATGATGGAGAAGACCTGGAAGTCTGTTCCTGAAACGAGTATAGTGAAAGTAGATTGAGTTATCTGTCAAAAATGCAGGAGGTAGTTTTTCGCCTTCAGCAGAAAGTCATCCTAATAAAATGATGGTGTAAGAATTTGAATGGCCACACGAAAATGTATAAGGGAGCTGATGTTTTGAGTTATTTTTCAAAAAGCAGTACAGCGATTTCATTGGAGGATACACAGAAAGAGTTTGAAAAACTGAAGAGACAGCTTCATGATCTGCTTTACCGGTTAGGGGATGACGGGGAAAATATTGCTTACAGTCGGGATTTGGACGAAAGGTTTTTAATTGGGCAATACCGTGGGCTGGCCGAAAAGCTGGACGATATCCACCGGAAACTGGAGTACCTCTCCAAAGACGTCATCTCAGAAGGGCCAGTTTTCCATAATTCCGCTGGCCGTTATGAAATGCTGAACGGGGATTACTTCACAAGCGGGAGTAACATCGAACTTCTGGTGAAGGACGAGGATGAAGATGACAGAATGTACTGGATCCAGACGACCATCGAACATAACGGCGATGACTATTACGCAGTGGCTTTAGGCCGGGAAACACCCATCAATGGCATGACGGCACGCCTGAGAAGGTGACAGCTGAACGGATTGAACACGTTGAATGATAACCACTTCAGTCATACATACAAACAAATGTTGATTGCTTAACATAAGCGAGACTGCTGAAACACTCATCATGGATAAGATAGTTTCAGTAACGTTGCAATCCGCGTTAAGAAAACAATAGGTAAGAGAAGAGACAGACCCCTTAGGTGTCTGTCTTTTGATTTGCTGCAATATAACGTTCCGCTTCTTCTTTTAGCCAATAGGGATGCCCGCTGATCACCAGCGTTTCTTTCGGCAATTTTCCTCTTTTTCGTTGCATGTGGATTTTTTTTGAATCCATGTTAAAGCCATGAGCGTTCATCAGTTCGGCAAACGCTGTTTGATTTAAGAGATCTGCGGAATCCTTAATCATTAGCGGTTTTTGTTTTTTAGTCAGATACGTATCCTCGTAAAAATAGGTTTGGAGTTGGTCAAGTGCGAACGGAATCCATTCCGGGTCCACTTCTCTAAACAATTGATTGAGATCAAAGGCTTCATTAAATTCGAAAAATCGGGCAAGTCCGACCATCGTCTTTTCATGTTGCGTTAATTTGGATGCGTCCGTTATTTTTTCATTTTCAAAAATATAATCTTCAAGATTTGGGAAGTTGTCAAAAAGATTAGCAGTAGCTTTTTTCATCTTGTTCCCTCCTGTTGTTGAATGATTCAACATTATTTTCTTTACTATAGCAAGTTTTGTTGAATGATTCAACAAACTACCTTTTCTGCTTTAAAGGATGTTCGGCCACCTGGAAGATGACTTCTTCCGGGTGGCCGCGTTTTTTAGAAAATGTCTGCAGTCGTTAAAAATGAGTTTTTACAAAAAACAAAAGGGGGGAATCTCCCCCTTCGTGTCTTATATAATTCCTTTTTCCCTTAAGGAAACCCCGTCTTTGTGGCTGACAATGAGGGAATCGAGCAATTCAATGCCGATGATGGCTCCGGCTTCCTCAAGGCGTTTCGTAACGGCGATGTCTTCGGGTGAGTGCTGACAATCTCCGGATGGATGGTTATGGGCGACGATGATGCTTGCGGAATTGTTCAGGATGGCTGATTTGAACACTTCTCTCGGATGGACAATACTGGCGTTTATACTGCCGGTATGGCAACGGTGAACGGCTGTAATTTCATTTTTTGTGTTCAGGCAAAGGACTAAAAAGATTTCCCGGTCTTCATCACCAATGAGTGCTTTCGCAAAATTAATGGCATCGGAAGCAGAATGAATCCGGTTCGGCATCATGTTCCGGTACGTTTCCTCGACTTCTTTGATTTCCATTTTGATTCGGGTCACTTCGATAAGGGTTTCAAGTTTCATTTTTATCGCTCTCCTTTTGTTTTGGTCCGCCGGGCGGTCAATGTCCCAAAAGGGATTATTTTTTGCCTTTTGGTGAGTAGGACGGACCCATCCCATAGCCGACCAGTCAAGGGTCCCAGCGCAAAAAGTTTTTCAGCGCAGCAAGATTTGAAAAAGTTTTTCGCCCCTTGACTGAGGGGTTGCTCTTCAGTCGGCTCCTGTCTTGGCCTGAAACAGTGGTAGGGCGCAAGCCAAGGAATCTGCCGCTGTTTCCGGCTTAGACAGGCTGGGAATGGGTACGCTCCGGTGGCCAAAAGCAAAAAATATAAAAATGGCAGCCATTTGGCTGCCTTCTGCTTGTCTGTTTCAGGGTTTCCGGCTCGTTCCCTCGTGAAGAAAAGACCAGGAATCTAGGGGCTGTAAACAGAGTTGTACAGCCCCTGATTATCGGTCTTTTTAGAGGGAAGCGACACGCTAGGGATCCTGGCAAAGCGTCGTGTGCTTTGTTAGGAGAACGCGTGCCATCCGGCATCGAACAGGGTTTCTCTGTTAAACGTTCACCATTTTGCGTACATTTTACTGCGCTGTCTTGCGGGCCGGGTTTTATTGAGGTAATTGGTTCTCACCAATTTATGTAAGGGATCCATCGGCCTGCTCTGGATGACTTCGCTGACAACCTTTGCATCGATCGGCAATAATTTTTCCTGTTCACGTTCCGCGTTTAGTTGGTCCGTGACTTTCTGAATGCTTCCCGTGAAGGCGTACAGCTGAATAATCTGTTCCTGCAAGCTTCCAGCTTGATAAGTTTCGGCTAAAAAAACGTACTCCTGTAAAAACTCAATTTCCTTTTTTGCCTTGCTGACGGTCGGTAAACGTTTCATGCGATTCTCCATTCCACCAAAATCTGGCTTTTTTCCTAAGTATAGTCGAAATGAGTCAAAAGTAATATAAAAAGTTTAGAATATTCTTTCAAATAAATAAAAAAACAAGAAACGAAGTGTTTGCACCCTCGTTTCTTGCTTTTTCGGTTAATTATCGTTCCAATTCGTTCTCTTTGTCCTTGGTTTTTTCGGCTGTGTTCAGCTGTTTGAAGGCCGACGCCACTTCTTTCGTTTGGGCATGGTTCGGATTCATTCCTTCAATGTGCTGCTGCAGCTCGTCTTTCGACTGAATCCGCGGATTTTTCACCAATTGCCAGCCGATCGTCACGCCGTGCTGGGTTTCCGCTTTCAAATTCTTCTGTTTGAGAACGGCACCGAGGCGTTCGTTCAAGTGCTTGTTGTTCAGCTTTTGCAGGTGCTGCGTGTCTTTGTGCTGCGTCCGGCTCAGGAACCGGTCGGTATTCAAAGACTGGGCAAGTGCGGTTTTTTGGATGAATTGCTCCCCTTCTGCCTTTTTATTGAAGGTGCGCTGCGTGCTATCGCCGCCTTCCAGCGTTACGGCGTATTTGCCATCCTCAAGCTTGGTCACTTTCAGGAAATCTTCGGCTTTCTGGTATTCCTTCACGAGCTCGCCTTTGTTCTCCAGTACATTCAAAATCCGATACCGTTCATCTACATCCTGAAGAGAAACAATCCGGTTTGTGTTGGTCCGGAAGAAAAATTGATTGTCCCGTTCATTTTGTTCGGCAGTAGCATAGATCACCAGTCCATTTTTGGCATCCAGCAGCTGCAAAGTCGGACGGTCATCGAGTGAAATGGCGTGCTTGTTTTCGATATCCTTTTTTGTCTGTTCCGGATCGATTGATTGGTAGAAGTCCTGTATTTTCTCGCTCTGCAGGGAGTTAAGCTGTTCAATGGTCTCCCGAGAGACGGTCTGCACTTCCTGAATGGCTTGCTTGGCCAAATTCAAATCCTGTGCCCACGTGGCAATGTAGCCGGTGGACGAAAGGTCCGTATCAAAGCCGTAATACTGGGACACGATATACGCCGTGCATTCGGCCTGTGCTTCGCGGTGGCCTCTTGGCAGGTCTTTCAAATCGTTTTCCCGGTGGTGCAGCTGGCTGTGGGCATATTCATGAATCAACACACGGAATTTCTGTTCCGCAGTGATGGAAACCGCCGTATTGATGACAATGTCATCCGTCTGCCGGTTGTAGTAACCGCCGTACGTTTCCATCGGATGGGCTTCTTCCTGGATGTTCAGGGAAATCTGATCATTCTGGTTGATCCGGTCAATAAACCGGTCATACAGTTCCGTCAAGGACTCTGCCGACTGCAGGTCCTTTTGGATGAAATCACGGACATTCGGAATCTCTTTGCCGTCGGTCTGCGAGACATCAAAGACTTTTCCGATCATAAATCCGGTGATGCTCTGTTTAACTTCAGACTCCGGGTCCCCGTTCTTGTCGCGCAGCACTTCGCCGGTCTGTTCATTGATTTTCTGGACTTCCACCTTCTTGAAGGATGGAACGAGAATGTCGATGCTCTTTTCCCCTTTGTTGACATGGCGTCCGAGCGTCTGCCATTGCTTGAAACCGCGCACCATTGTGGCTTCCGGCTTTTGGGCGGCAATCATCAGGACGTTATTGAAGGAATACTGATGGCCGCTTGCCATGACATCGAGCATGTCCTGGAACCGGTCATTGTTGAACAGCTCTTCGAGGTTCTTCTCGAGCCGCGTGTTGATTTCTGTCAGGTCCAGTTTAGTCGACATAGTCAATCACATCCTTTCTGATGTACCAAGCCTCGTACAGGGGTTCCATTTGTCCGGGGATCCGGACGGGGGTGTAACAGGTGATGGCGTAGTCCTGGATATCTTCTTCAAGATCCAGCACACCTTCATACGTGAGCGCCTCAAATGGCACGGGATCATAGAAACTCAAGATCCGCTTATCACTTGCGATGATGTCGCTGATGGTCACAAGCATCCGTGTTCCTCCCTTTCTGCTTATAAAAGCGTCCGTAGATCGATTTCTTCTTTTTCTTTCAAGCGCTCTTCAATCGTTGGTTCGTTTTCAGGCGCTGACTCGGAATCCAGATGGTCTTCGAGTTCCTCTTCCTCGTAATCCAGATCGAACAGATCCGATTGATTGATTTCTTCTTCAATCACGCGTGTGGTGGTTCCGCCTGAAGCCAGTGCCACGGGTTCGTCGGGTTCAGCCGTCTCGCTTTCAGGAACCGGCCACTGGACTTCTGGTTTAGGTTCCATTTCCGGTTCAGGATGCGCTGCCTGATACTTCTCCACGTAATCCCCGAAGACTTCCGACTGCCACGCTTTTTGCAGCTTCATGGGATGAAGTCCGCTGACAAACAGGTAACAATCTTCCCGGGAAATGCTCGACAGGTCGCCTTCCGGAATGAGGGAGCGTTTGACGTATTGTTCCGACTGGCTTTGGCTGGCACTGGATTTCCCGCTTAGGAAACCGCCGCTTTGGCTCGATGAGCCGGTCTGCACTTTGGCGGTCGTTTCACCGGCAAGCTGGGAGAAGTACTTGATGGTTTCCATGTCCTTGCTGCGGAGAAATAGCAGCGTATCGTGGTTGGATAGGATGGAACGGGCCATTTCCTTGCCGTAGATGGATTCGATCTGGCCGTTGTCCTGCACAATCGTATTCATGGACAACCCGAGACCCCGGCACGTGGCCAACACCCGGCCGTATTTTTCAATCTTGCCGATATTCGCGAATTCATCCAGCAAAAAGATGGTCGGAATCTTCAGCTTGCCTTTGTTTTCATCGGCCATCTTGTAGAATTGGGCAATCAATTGGTCGAAAAACACGGATGTGAGTGCAGTGAACGGGTTCTCGTCCATCGGCAACTTCACATACAGCACGCTTTTCTGTTCCTGGAACTCCCGGAAGTTGAAATCGCTCGTCCGGGTCATGTCGCTGATTTTCTTCAAGGTGAAAATGCTGACCTGTGAAGCGAAGGAAGACGTCACACTGGCGCGTGTATTGCCGCCAAGCGTCGTCAATCCTTTTAACAGCTGGTACGCCGGATGGCCGGTTCCGAGTTCTTCGTCCACCCATTCCCGGAAAGTGTCTTCATCCGGCGCCACTTTTTCATTGAAAGCATCCAGCACATCCTGCATGCTGGCGTTCGGAATTTCGGTCTTGCAGTAGACGATGAGTCCGGCGAGCATCTTCTGTGCCCGTTCCATGAAGAAGTCTTCTTTGCCGTCTTTGGTGGAGTTTTTCGCAATCGTGACGGACACGCTTTGCGCGTCCTGATCATCCAGGACGTAATCGAGTAAGTTGTAGCCGTCCTGTTGGAAGTTGATGAAATCAATCTGATAGACCCGGTAGCCCTGTTCACGCTTGATGGCAGCGGTCTGGTCGAACAGCTCCCCTTTCGGATCGGTGACAATCAAGGTTTCTTCCTTATTGTTGAGCAAGTTCGGAATCACATAGGATTGCCCTTTCCCACTTCCGCTGGAACCGACGATATAAACGTTTCGGTTGTCGATTTTTGTCGAATGCGGAATAAGGAGCACTTGTTTTTTGTCCGGCACCCGGCCGACGATCAAACCGTTTTCCAGTGAAGCCAACGTCTTTTCCGGATTCGATTTGTGGTATTTGTTCCGTTTGGAGAAGTGCTTGCCGTCGATGACTTCGTGCGGCTGCGTGAAGCGGGCCGAACCGTGGACGCCGAAATCATGGGCATCTTCGTACTTGTGTTCAAATAAGCGCATTTTGGACAGAAACCAGCCGAAGAAGACAACCGACAGAATCGCCACCAACAGCTGCGATTGCGGGTCGGCATCGTTCAATAGGTAACGGATGGTGCCACTGATATCCAGTAGCAAGCCATCTAGTGCTCTTTTTTCCGCAATAAACCGGAGAACCCCGGTCAGGGTGTAGCCGACAACTAAAGAGAGAAGGAACGTGACGCCGATTTTTACGCCGGCCCCTTTCCGTAATGTTTTTTTCGCCATGATGCTCACGCCTTTCAATCATTTTCTCTTACATGTCAATTTCGAGTCCCAGGTAACGCCGCATGCGCGTATTCCGGCCTTTCCGGTTCATTTTGGCGGTTTGCTGCGGCTCTTTTTGGTAGTTGTTCGGATGTGCCGCCTGCCGCATCAATTGATCCAGCAGTTCGGAACTGGCTCGGCCGTTCGGGAACTGGACGAGTGCCTGTTGCTTGTCATCCAGTCCTTGATAAAACCGGCTGTTTTGCTGATTTCGGTACTCTTCAAAGGCCGCACTGCGTTTGTCCTGTTCGGTTTGTGCACGCTTCAGGCATTCGTTCAGCGCCGGCGCTTTGTGGTGCTTCGCTTTTTCCGTGTAATGCTTCAAGAGATCCGACTTCATTTCCAGCGGCAGCGCCTGTACTTGCTGCAGTAATTTCTCTTTTGCTTCGGGGAACGTCTGCCGGATCAGTTCATTCAATTGCTTGTCCAAGTGCGTGGCTTTTTCCTGGTAACGGCCGATCAATTGCTGTGCGGTGTTGAGTTTGATGGAGGTCTGGTAAATGGCATCCAAGTCTTTTCCACCCTGCAGCAGCTTCTCTTTTTCAGCGCCCAGTTTATTGCGCATCAGCGACTGGATCCGGATTTGTTCACTCGCTTTTTCGGCATGATCCACAGCCTTTTGCAGTTCATGCAGCTGCAAGTGCGTGTCCATTTCTTCCGATTGTGGCACGTGTTCCCACTGCTCGTTCCGAATGGCTTCCAAGACAGTTGCTTTAAAGTCAGCCGTCCGGTCATTCGTCTGGAACCGGTCATCGATTTCCGGATAGATTTCCTGGAACGCATTATGGACAATCAGACTTTGCACCCGGTAAGCGCGTTCCGCATGGGTCGTGACGGTTTCATTGGTTTTCGCTGATTTGGCCGTTGCCTGTTCCAGTTGATCAAACAGATCCAACCGCTCGCCAAAGAGTGATGGGAATGCTTGCAGCGAGAATCCTTGCGCTTTTAACGCTTGTGAATCGCGTTTAGCGTTCGCTTGGTGGGATGCCGTCAAGATGGCATGAGTCACAGCCGCTTCGGTCTGTTTCGGTTCAAGCGATCGCTCTTCCCAGCGGTAAAGTCCTTCCAGTTGTTTGTGCACATTTTGGAAGGTCGGTGCTTCTTTCAGGCGCCCTTCCATGAACCGCAGGCTCTTCTGGTAATCGGCGTCCAGCTGACCCGTGACTTCGACGGTATGTCGATGCAGAACGGCTTGAACATCCAGCGGTTTCTGCTTGTCTGAAAGGAAAGCAATTTGCTGATTCAGCTGTTTGATTTCGGCATTGGTTTTCCGAATTTCCTGATTCAATTGGTGGTAGAACGTCTTCGCTTCCAGTCCCTTTTCTTCCATTCGTTTGACGTATTGGTATTCGTTTCGGTCGAGCCGAACTTCCGCGATTTGGTCCAGTCCCTGTTCTTCAAATGAGAGTGCCGAAACTTCCTTTTTGATGCCATGCTCCTTAAAGGATTGATTGATGGCTTCTGCGTAATTCATGCGCCACTTCACGAGGGTTTCGCGTTCGTTCCAGTCCGTAGACGGAACGGTTTGAAACACTTTTTTCCCGTCATCTGTCCGGAGAATGTCCCCTTTTTCATCGTACTCATACTGTCGCGTTTTCTTCTGTCCCCAGCTGCCATCTTCATTGAACGGACGAACCGTCAGCAAAATATGGGCATGAGGATTATGTAGTTTGTCGCGGTGAATCGAGACGTCCGCCACCATCCCCTCGTCCACGAAGTCTTCCTTGACGAACGACTTGACCAGCTCGTGCTGCTGCTCATCCGACAGCTCAACCGGCAAGGCCACCAAGATCTCGCGGGCGAGCTGCGCGTTCCACGCTTTCTCTTTCTTTTCGACTTCGTTCCATAGCTTTTCACGGTCGAGTGTCCAGGCGGGCGCATGATCCGGCTTCAGGAGAAAAGAGACCGGAGCCACTTCGCGCGGTTTAAAGCTTTTCATTTCCTCGTCGCGTTCGGAATACAGGTCTTCCCCACTCCGGTAACTGGCACTGGCCACGGCCGATTGGGATTTTTTGCTGATGATGTTGGCTTGCAGACGGAAGTAGCTCACGTTCTCTCACCTCTTTTTTAACAGACTCTTTTATCTTAAAACATCCGAAGGCGACAAAGAAAGGCCGAAGGCGCTTTCCCCAGGCACCACGAAGTGGTGTATAACTGGGCACTCTCCCTTTGGGTTCGGATTTATTGTAGCATAAATTTTCCCTTTTCTCTAGAATTTATTAAGATATATGTTAATATATTTAAATATAAGATAAAAAAGGAGTGAAAACCATGGCAAACAATATTGAAAAGATCACAAGCATCGAAGAGCAAATCGCGAAACTGAAAGAGAAGCAAAAAATGATCGAACAGCAAATGCACAAAAACATCGGCCAGGAAGTGCTCAAGGCTTGGAATGTGGAATCGGAACAGGAAGCCATTGAATGGATTCAAAAGCTCGCGGTTCAAGTAAACCGAAAAGAAGACGGGAATAAAAAGTGGGATCAACATGAGCAGCAGCCGTGATCATCTGAATCAGACAAAGGAACTGAAACAGCGCATTACAGAGTTGAAAAGAAAAAAGAACCGGCTTCAAAATGAAGCCGAACGGAGAGCCAGCTGGGAACAGCGAAAAGCGCGGACCAAACGGTTAATCGAGACCGGCGCACTGGCCGAAAAGTACTTCGGATTGGAACAGCTGTCCGTGGCCGAACGGGAGAAAGTCTTCCAGACGTTCTCGGCATTTGTAAAAGGGAATATGAAAAAGGGCTGAGAAATGGTTCTCAGCCCTTTTGGTTTGGATGATGGTGTTCAGCAAGCGGAATTAACTTCCACTCTTCTGTGGTGTGCAGCGTTAAAAAATCAAGTTGGTTTTGCGCTTCCTTTTTCGTGTAGAAAACAGTTTCCTGTTCTTCATCACTCAGAATTACACCATTCGTTGATCGGATAAGATACGCCATGACCTACCTCCCACTTCGCTATAGAAACAAAATAAGTCACGCTTAATCAAATAAATAAGAATAATTTTGAATTTCTACTTTAGCAAATATCTACCTAACTAAAGTAGAAATATCTACCTGTGCAAGGTAGATATTTGTTAAGTTATATTATTTCGATTCTACTCGTCCTGTTCGTTAAAAAACTCAGTCATATAATCAAACTGTTTTTGCTGGCGATCAGTCAATTCGTTCTTAGTGTAATACTCAACAAGTTCAGAAATAATAGCGTATGTTTTATTTTCATCCATGAA
The DNA here is from genome assembly GCF_057369535.1 of Planococcus sp. RAB007_Raresut. Lineage (NCBI taxonomy): Bacteria > Bacillati > Bacillota > Bacilli > Caryophanales > Caryophanaceae > Planococcus > Planococcus sp. RAB007_Raresut. Next base: position 3,751 of record NZ_JBXYIF010000014.1, on the reverse strand, counting down.
CTTACCAAGTACGCCAATTTGAACATGAAGGTCATGGGGAACTTTAATTGACTTTACATTATTATTTTTTCCTACTACGGATTTTACTTTACGAGGTGCTTTTGTTTTTGTTTCGGGAACAGGAATTGTCGATTTTTTTTCTGGTAATATAGCACGTGGTTCAGTTTTCTCTTCGTTAACTACTGGATTGTTTGCTGGCTGTGAAAAGTTTTGTTTCTCATTGGTGAATTTGAAGTCGTTTTGACTGCTAATAACTACAGGTCTAGGTCTTTCAAGAGTGCTTGATTTCGTCTTCTTCTTAATCAAGGGTCCCTTCTTTGAACTCTCAGACATGAACGCTTTCCTCCTCAAACCTTGCAAGTTTTTCTTCAATTTCATCTACTACATCTAAGAACGTTTGATGTGCTTTACGGTCGTGATGATCTTCATTTTTAATCCCTGTCATATCCCACGCTTTTAAGCGCTCTAAATGCTTTATGACATTTTTGAAGACATTGTCTTCACCGAAAAGCTCGGTTGCTCGTTCGACCGTACTCTGATCCACACGTCCACCAGCTCTTAAAAGAACTGGTAAAACCCCAAGAACTTGAATGTCTGCTTCATATTCATCTGCCATAAACTGCAGGTATGACACGTAAGTTTCTGCACCTTCAAGGGAAAGTTCTTGGGCCTGTAAAATAATTAGAACATAATCGGAAGCCATCATAGCATTGTCAGAGTAATCGCTTATGGTTGGTGGTACATCGATGAAAATATAATCATAATTTGCTTTTAAAGGTTCGAGCAAAGTTTTTAAAAGAGTAATTTGTTCCAAATCGTTTTGGAAGGTTTGATAGAGAAACTTCGAAAAGTTTTTAAACGAAACTGCGGCCGGGATAAGATCAAGATGTTCTGTCACTTTTACAACGACGTCTTGAAGATTCCCCTCTTTGAAACCATCAAAGATTGTTTTGTTTATTTCTTCTATACCTGCTGAACGGGCAATTAAAGTGCTAGCATTCCCTTGGGGGTCCATATCGACCAAGAGAACCTTTTTCTTATGTACATTTGCATATTCCCAACTGGTCATTACAGAGACTTTGGTTTTTCCAACGCCGCCTTTAAAGTTGCCTACTACAATTGTTTTGGCTGCCATCAATATTCCTCCTAGAATTTTTTGTTAATTACAAACTTCTACCTAACAAACTTCTACTTCTGTATATTTCTGATAATAACACAAGTAGAAGTTTGTGAGAATAATAAATAAAATGTAACACAATTGTAATATTTGGTCTTTTAACTATACATAGGTAGAAAAGTAGAAATATCTACCTGTGCGAGAATGCAATTTATTCTAACGAAAGTAGAAAAGTGGAAATATCTACTTTTGCGAGAAAGAGAATAGTTCTAACAAAAGTAGAAAAGTAGAAATATCTACTTCTGCGAGAAAGAAAATCATTCTAACGAAAGTAGAAAAGTGGAAATATCTACTTCTGCGAGAAAGGAAATCATTCTAACGAAAGTAGAAAAGTAGAAATATCTACTTTTGCGAGAAAGAAAATCATTCTAACAAAAGTAGAAATATCTACTTTTGTTATTTAAATAAAAAATAAGAGTACTGATTTTTGCTGTTAAACCAGCTTTTAGTAAATTACTTAATTCTAAAATTCATAAATTATAATTGCACAGGTAGAAAAGTAGAAATATCTACTTCTGCGAGAAAGAAAATCATTCTAACGAAAGTAGAAAAGTGGAAATATCTACCTGTGCGAGAATGATAAAGACTTCAACAAAAGTAGAAAAGTAGAAATATCTACCTCTGCGAGAAAGAGAATTATAATAACAAAAGTAGAAAAGTGGAAATATCTACTTCTGCGAGGAAGAACTTCATTCCAACAAAAGTAGAAAAGTAGAAATATCTACCTGTGCGAGAAAGAGTGTCATTCTCGCACAGGTAGAAAAGTGGAAATATCTACTTCTGTCACGTCGAAAACCTTGATTTACCGCTATTTACACAGCATTCCCCTTGCTTTAGCTTAAAGAATATAAAGAACTTAGAAGAGCTGGCATAAGACGGGGAGGGGATGCTTTGTGGTAAATATGAGTAACATATTTGATCTGGTGCTTCATGAAGGTATTAATACATATAAGACAAAAAACTCAAAGGCAGCTTTCCCCAAAGTCGTAAAAGATAAAAAAAAATTCCCAAAACATAAAAAAGGTGCCATCTGTGTGACACGTTCTAAGGAGGATCTGGCTACACCGTTCGGTGTCAAAGGGTATGTGATTACCTCAAAGGAAACCCTCTTGGAGGATTGTCTTGAACTTTCTCACTGGAATCCTAATGTACTGAACTACTTGAGGTATTCGGACAAAACCAGGCGGTTCGTCAAGGGACATGAAGAAAGCAACCTGCAGCAGATCAATACCTTTGTGGTGGATATCGACACAAAAAAACAGCCCTACACGGAAATCCTGACGGCTGCACTGGATCACAGCATCGGCATCCCGACACTGGTCTTGGAGACACCGAAAGGCTTTCAAGCCTATTTTGTGCTCGAAAAACCTCTCTTCATCAGCAACCAGAACGACTTCCGCGGACTGAAAGTGGCCAAACGCATCTCAGAAAACATCAAACGTAGTCTCGCCGGAGTTTTGCAGGGAGTCGACATCTCCTGCAATGACTTCGGTTTTTTTCGGATTCCCAAAGAAGACAACGTGCGCTGGTTCTCTGAAGAGATGGTCTACGACTTCGGCAGCTTGATCGCTTGGTCCAAACGCCAGGATGATGATCAAAGCCGAGGGCTTTTTGTGCTGCCTTCAAAAAATGAAACGCTGAATCCCACACAGACCGAATGGTTCCAGGAACTCTTGGCCACGCGTCACGTAAAAGGAGGCGAAGGGCAGATTGGCCGGGACAACCTGATGTTCACCCTCGCCTTGGCTTGCTACAGCGCCGGGAAAGGGCAGGATGAAACGCTCGATCTTCTGGATGAATACAACTCGTCCCTGGCTTCGCCTATACGACACAGCGAAGTGCGGAAAATCGTCAAGAGCGCCTATAAAGGCCGGTTCAAGGGTGCGCATTCGGAATACATCCAGCAGCTGTTGGAAGCATGGGGCACCGGCAAGGAAATCGCGATCCACAATCCAATGGGCGGCTGGTACAAACACAAAAAAGACCGGGAAGACCGCGTCCGCAGTCATTACAGCGAATGGGAAGAAGATGTGCTCGCCTTTATCGAAAAAGCCGCGAGCATCGATCAGCCCATCAAATGGTCCACGCAGACGGCTTTGTGCGAAGAGATCGGAATCCCTCGCAGTACGTTCAATGAAGTCATCCGGAAATCCAAGAACATACTGGTCAAACGAAAAGGAAAAGGCCGGGCAGCGCAGACAGGATTGACCTCGATTGCGGTGCTTCTTCAGTGTGCGCTCAGTTACCAGCAGCAACACAGCACGGTGTACATCGAAGCAATCCGGCTCTTCGCAACAGAACCAGCCAATCACCTCGTTCTGCGAGAACTGGACTACCAAATGGAACGCCTTGTGGGATTCCCTGATGCTGCCACCATAAATGGTAAAAATTTCAATTCCAGTTAATTGTCCAGTCTGCCAATACATATCTGTATACGGGGGTCCGTTTTTCTCCTGGTTATCGGTTGTGTATCCAGCGATCTCTTTTATCTTGTTGGGGGGAACAAAAAAAGCACCTTTTCAGTGAAAAGATACTTGGCAGGGGATTATTCGGTTTCATCGGTTTTGTAAGGAC
>NZ_JBXYIF010000144.1:0-264 GCF_057369535.1 Planococcus sp. RAB007_Raresut | reverse complement strand
CACATTTGTCAGTGACTCGTTTTTTCGTCGAGGCACCTGCATCTCCGGCTAGAATGACGAGCTTGGCACGACCTGCTCGTACATCCTTTAATACAAACTCTTCTCCCATCGTTACTTTCCTCGCTCGAGCAGCAAGGCCTAACAATGATTCCCACTGGCTCATGATTCGCCACCTGCGACAGCTTTCAACTGTTCATACAAGTCGTCGCTCGTCTTTACTTTCAAGTGATGGTCGAGCGTCCGTTTTTTCTCTGCTTGACGAAC
>NZ_JBXYIF010000143.1:0-265 GCF_057369535.1 Planococcus sp. RAB007_Raresut | reverse complement strand
AGCAATGATATCACACTATTATGGTGATTACTCCGACGCTAAGTATAAATTCATGATAAATACTTGGTTGGCAAAAAAAGGAGCGGACGACTTTGTTTTGGTTCATCTCTTTCCTGTTATTGGCGCATCGGGTGATGACGGAAATCCGATGGCTCAATGGGACGAAAGCATTGGGGGAGAAGCCCAGATAAAAGAATGCTATCGGACTTTTAAGGCAGAATATGATAAGGACCCGGCTGCTTATCCTTTCACATTCTCTGAAGTT
>NZ_JBXYIF010000142.1:0-265 GCF_057369535.1 Planococcus sp. RAB007_Raresut | reverse complement strand
GAAAGGCGTTAGACTGGCTTACACCATTAGCCAAATTTGCTCAGCTTGTTGATTATCATAAGACTTATCTAACTGTCGCACCTCATGTTTGAATTCGCCAACTTATAAACAATAATGTATTAGTAGAGATAATATCATGGCTAAAATTTCACTAGAAAGCTTATCAAACATTGATGGTTTCGTTGCAGCAGCATTAGTAGACACGGAAAGTGGCCTAGCCCTTGCAACACAAGGTGGTGGGGCAATTGATTTAGAGCTTGCAGCA
>NZ_JBXYIF010000141.1:0-266 GCF_057369535.1 Planococcus sp. RAB007_Raresut | reverse complement strand
GACGTCAGTAATATGTGAAAACAAACTGTTTTTTTGTCGATTTAAAAAAAGATTATTAATGTCAGTTAAAGCCGGACTTTCTAAATGATCAATGCCCATTTACTAACTACTCCTTTATTTGGATGGGTTTATGAATACTTATATTATAATTATAGGCAATCGATGAATAGTAAGGCGAGATTATTTTGAAATTGAGAATTGAACAGTGGCTGGATCAGTACAGTTTTTCAGCCGATGTAAACGAATTATTCATTGAATCAGTAAAA
>NZ_JBXYIF010000140.1:0-266 GCF_057369535.1 Planococcus sp. RAB007_Raresut | reverse complement strand
ATTGGATTCACGCGACTTTGCTGTGGATGTGCAGGGGGTGGCAAAGGCTCCCCAGGTTTCAAAGTCATTTCCCGAGGGGTCCCAAGTGCGGGTGACGCAACCAGATAAAGTGTACACGAAGATGGAAGATGTTGCAAAGGAGCTCACTTTGTCAAAATGGGCAACAAACACCAGCCCAGAGGAAGGTGAAGTTGGAGTGGTGTATGGAAGCACTGCACATCCATCAGAAGGGGACCAGGAGGTCATTGGCTTCCGCACTGGGAAAG
>NZ_JBXYIF010000139.1:0-266 GCF_057369535.1 Planococcus sp. RAB007_Raresut | reverse complement strand
GACCATGACAGCATCACCAAACAGCGGATGCCCAACTTCCCCCTTTACCTGCAATATAGCTGGAACCATAAGAGCCACATCCGCGCAGCAGGTATCATCCGCAGCATGGCATACGACAACCTGTCCGCCCACAAAGCGGAGTCCGAAACCGGCTGGGGAGTATTGGCATCTGCCACGGTCAACGTAACGAAATGCCTCCAGGTGTATGGCCAGGGTGTCTATGGGAAAGGTATCGGGCAGTTCTTGAACGATATGAGTATCTTGGA
>NZ_JBXYIF010000138.1:0-266 GCF_057369535.1 Planococcus sp. RAB007_Raresut | reverse complement strand
CATCCGGATATTTTGTCATGAATGATTCCTTTTGGACTTCTATCGGCTGTTCTTCCGTGAAAGATGCCGTCATCATGTCTTTGTATTGCATCTTTGTTACTTGCGGTTCAAATAAATAAATGCTTCCTGTCACAGCCAAGATATTGAAAATCGGTGCAAATATGAGACCTGCATAAAAATGCCAACGCCACACCGCTTGGTACCAAGCGTTACGTTTGTTCAACCGTTCCCCTCGCATGATGCTTCCCCCTTTATCATTGTGTCCA
>NZ_JBXYIF010000137.1:0-266 GCF_057369535.1 Planococcus sp. RAB007_Raresut | reverse complement strand
AAACACAATATGATCCTGCACTCTCTGGCCATTATCAAATCGCTAAGATGCGAGAACCATATATATCTTTAGGTACCCGTAAAGTAATATTGAGGCGCGCAGCTCAATTTCTACTCGAGGGAGACGTAATCAGTATTGGTTTTGGCATAAATAATGAATTATCTAATGTGTTAAGCGAAGAACAAGTGAATCATCTAGTACAACCGAATATTGACACAGGGGTTTTCGGTGGCTTAATCAGTAGTGGATCACGATTTGGCATGAAC
>NZ_JBXYIF010000013.1:0-20111 GCF_057369535.1 Planococcus sp. RAB007_Raresut | reverse complement strand
TTATTTTAAGACCTGTTTCAGTTTTGAGTTTTTACTCTAAGGATAGTGCGCCATATAAATAGTAGTTTACATATCATGAGTTTATCGGAAGCTGTATAAGTAGAAGGGGAGAATGAGCTGATTAAAGCTTATTTTCTCCCTTTTTATGTGTGGAAATGTAATTTTATAAATGGTTGCTTTGAACGTAGGTTGCAATGATGCTCGCTAAATACTTTCGTTTAGAAGTTTTAAATTTTTAAAGATGATAAAATAAAGGTAGATAGTGATACGCAGATTCATCAGCGGGCAGTGAAAAGTGAGGAGGAGAAGGAATGGGAAATTCATTGTTAATGAGGACGGATGCTACTTTTTCGTTAAACTTTTTAATTTATATTCAAAACATCTTCCTTAATAAAAAATTGAGTGATGAAGAATTAAAATTTCCTTACATCTTTACAGAAGTAAACTTTGAGGAAGATTTTGAACTCTGTTATAGAACATTGTGGAATGAAGTTGCGCAACGAATTTCTGAAGATCCTTTAAATGATCTGAAAATATTCCATGAAGAAAAAGATTTGTTCTATCACAGCTTATTTATAGAGAGTGACGAAGATTCAAAGGATTTCAATGCCATATATCTGTCCTTTAAAATTTGGTGGAACAGTATCGCCGGACGTTTTTCAATCGAGAGATCGATCGATGAAAGGGGAGAAAAGCTATACGTAGAAGTAGCGAATGCACTGGTTCAAAAAAGAATTAAACCTCAGAAAGAATTAAATATCAGCTTAATATACGATGAATGCTTATTGGCTGATTCAAAAGTTCCCTCTTACTTTGTAGTGGTTTCTTTAAAAGATATTTTTGTGAATTTCAAAGAGATTGTATCAAAGCTACAGGTGAGCATTAAGTAAGTTATTTAGAGTTAACATATGAGGGATTATCGGTAGTAAAAAGTTAGTGAAAATTTTCCGATAATCGGGTTTTAAGGTTGCAAATAAGTATTAACGTAAATTTACAAAGAATAATATAAGTGTAAAAGTGTACGTAGCGGGAAAAGGTAAGTAACGAAAGTAAAAAAAGAGGAGGTATTCTAATGGAAGGTCATCAAAAAGATAAAGACAAAACGGAAACAGAACATGCAAATCAACAAATTAACAAAGAGTTCTATGATGAAAAAAGTGATGGTACGGAAGAAATGGCCGAACCCACAAACGAAACGGCACAAGCCAATTTGGAAATCAATGAAAAGTTCGACTCTGATAGACAAGCAGAAAGATCTTCACCAACATCCTATCAGAATAACAACATGGCCGCGGTCGATGTAACAAATAATGAAAAACGAAGAAAATAGGTTTTCAGTTTCAAGTATTTTAACTGAAAATCATTATTTCACTCAGCTATCAAAAAAAGCAAAAGGACTAAAGTTATGGCTTTAGTCCTTTTGCTTTTTTATTCTTACTTTTTTCTATTGTAGGTAATTTTGTATCTTTAATTTTTAGCAGATAACCTTTTTGATACACGGTCACAATATTGAACGAACTCGAATTATCCAAACCGATCTTATCTCTCATTTTGTATATTACCGAGTCGATTATTCTTTTATTGCTGCTGGTTCTGCCAAATGTTTTTCGCCAATCCAACATGATTTCTTCGCGTGTAACAATTCTATCTCTATTCTTATATAAGAGAATTAATAATAGAATTTCTCTTGGCGTTAAGTTAATTTCTTGTTCGCCTTTTGCAAGTTTATATATTTGCGGGTAAATTCGAAATTCACCAATTTGGATACAGTCTCCATACAAAAATCCATTCTCGAATTTATCAAGCGAGAACGATTGATAAATTCTGAAAATCTTCATTACTCGAGCCTGAGCTTCTCTTTTATTCATCTCCAGTGAAACGACTTCATCTGATCCTGCTTCTAGCGCTAAAACCGTATTGAATTCGTCATTCTTCTGCATATAAACAACAAGAGGGGCATCCACCAATACCATTTTTATCTCACGAATTAATGAAACAATGGAGTGACTGTCAAAATCAAAAGCTAAAAAAACACCGGCTATGGCAAGATCCTGCAGTTTTTCTTCCAGCGAGCTGGAATCATGCAAAAACTCAAACTGATATCCTTTATTTTGTAGAGAAATCAGGCCGGGTAGTTGCAGGTTTTCTTTATGATCAACCACTAAGATTTTTTTCATTCCATATAACATCCTAAGAGATTTATTTAGTGGTAAGACTGGCATCAGCCAGAAAAGAGAAAAAATAGACAGTTGATATGCTGCTTTTCACTTTTAATGAATGCTAATCAAGCGGGCCTCAGTTATTTAAATCTACTTTACTCCCTTTAACCATGTAGATGGTATTTTCAGAAATATTCGTTACATGATCACCCGCGCGCTCCAAGTAGCGGCATACCAAGGACAACTGCATGACTTGCTCAATATTCGTAATATCCTCTGAAACAATATTAATCAATTCCTTAATGGATTCACTATAAAGCGCGTCTACTTTGTCGTCGATTTTAGCAGATTCATAAGCAAGTTGAACGTCTTCATATTTGTAGGCATCAATCGTCTTTGTCAGCATCTCATTAATCAATTCCGCCATTTGAGGCACATGAATCAACGGCTTGACCAGTGGCACTTTTCCAATTCTGTGGGTGGATTTTGCAATATTCACCGCAAAGTCGGCAATTCGTTCCACATCGTTTGAAATCTTTAGCGAAACGATAATCTTCCGAAGATCTGTTGCCAGTGGTTGTTCTTTGGCAATCAGCAAAATGGCTTTTTCATTGATCCGTTCTTCAAAATCATTCACAAGTTTATCGTTTGCAATTATTTCATCTGCCAAATCCATATCCTGATTTTTTAAGGCTACGATTGATTGGCTGAGCGCTTCACGAGTCATGCCTGCCATCTGTTTGATGTCTTCCCGCAAGTCGTTTAAACTTTTTTCAAAATTGCTTCTCATCGGCATTTAAATCTCCTCCATGTAAAATTATCCGAACCGTCCGGTAATATAGTCTTCTGTACGCTTATCTTCCGGTGTTGAAAATAATTTATCTGTTTCATTCATCTCAACAACTTCACCATTTAAAAAGAATGCCGTTCGGTCTGAAATGCGTGCAGCCTGCTGCATATTGTGGGTAACGATTACGATTGTATAGTCTTTTCTTAACTCTCTTACCAGTTCCTCGACCTTCAAAGTGGAAATTGGATCCAGTGCAGAAGTGGGTTCATCCATCAAAATGACGTCCGGTTCAATCGCCAGGCAGCGGGCAATACAGATTCGTTGTTGCTGCCCACCGGATAACCCATATGCATTCTCCTGCAGACGATCTTTTACTTCATCCCAGATGGCAGCTCCTTTTAAACTCTTCTCCACGATCGCATCCAAATCCTGCTTCTTTTTAATCCCGTGAATACGCGGGCCGTAAGCGACATTGTCATAAATGGATTTAGGGAAAGGATTTGGCTTTTGAAATACCATTCCAACCCGCGTTCTCAGTTCTTCCACCAAATATTTGGAATCAAAAATGCCTTGGTCTCTGTAGAGAATGTTTCCGGAAACTTTCACGGAAGGAACCATTTCAACCATGCGATTCAGTGTTTTTATATAAGTGGATTTACCGCAACCGGAAGGTCCGATAATGGCCGTTACCTGGTTTTGATAAATATCCATATTAATGTTTTTTAAAGCATGCGTACTTCCGTACCACAGGTTTAAATTATCTGCGTGAAAAATAATGTTTTCTTTTTGAGCTGACTCCATACAATATCCCTCCAAGTGTTATAGAAACCTAGCTTGCTGTTAATATCTTTTCGAAAATTTATTTCTGATGAACACTGCCAGAGAGTTCATTACAATCAACATAACCATTAAGACGATGATACCGGCTGCAGCCACATCCTGGAATGCTTCCTGCGGTCTTCCTGTCCAGTTGAAGATTTGAATCGGCATAACCGTAAATTGAGAAAGCAGGTTTTCCGGTAAAAACGCGATATAAGTCAATGCACCTATCATGATCAGTGGCGCAGTTTCTCCGATAGCCCGTGATAACGCAAGTATGTTACCTGTTAAAATTCCGCCCAAAGCAGAAGGAACGATGATCCGGACAATTGTCTGCCATTTAGTTGCGCCCATGGCATAAGAGCCTTCGCGTAAATGGTTCGGTACGGCACGAATCGCTTCTTGTGATGCGACGACGACGACCGGAAGTATCAATAAACTCATGGTTAATCCGCCGGCAAGGATGCTGCGTTCCAAACCAAGTCCGCGAACAAAGATCGTTAATCCCAATAACCCGAAAACAATTGATGGGACTCCGGCTAAATTGGCGATATTCATTTGAATAAAGCTGGTGAATTTCCCTTTTTTTGCATATTCTTCTAAATAAATCGCAGATCCTACACCCAAAATAAAGGCGACAGGCGCTGTAACAACCATTAGCCAGATAGTACCGATGAACGCCGCCTTTATGCCTGCGTCTTCAGCTCTTCGAGAGGCGAAGCTGGTCATGAAATTCCAGTCCAAACTGCCAGCTCCCTGGGTAACAATGCGAACCAGCAAAACAGCTAAGACCAATAAAGTTAAAGCAGTGGCAGAAATGAAAAGCCATTTGAAAAAGGTATTGGAAACTAACCGTTTAGATATTCTTTTTTTAACTTTATCGAAATCAATCATTTGCATATTAATAAACCTCCCTGAATCTTCGAGAGATATAGAACGCTAACAGGTTCATTATCAATGTGAAGACAAATAATGTCATCCCAACGGCATAGATACTGTAATATGCAATTGTTCCATATCCGGCATCCCCTAAGCTGACTTGTACGATGTAAGCGGTCATTGTCTGAATGGCCTCGGTTACATCAATAGCAGAAGTTGGGTTTGCCCCCCCGGCAACGGTGACGATCATTGTTTCACCGATGGCGCGGGAAAGTGCAAGCACAACAGAAGCGATGATTCCTGACAATGCGGCAGGGAATACAACTTTCAACGCTACTTCAATCCTCGTTGCCCCCATTGCGTAGGCACCTTCGCGTATGGCATTCGGAACCGCACTCATTGCGTCCTCGGACAGGGAAGCAATCATCGGAATAATCATGACGCCGACGATGATACCAGGGCTTAAGGCGTTATAGATAGCCAGGCCAGGGATAATGCTTTGCAAAAGAGGAGTGACAAACGTCAACGCGAAAAAACCGTAAACGATCGTCGGAACACCCGCAAGGACTTCCAGAATCGGTTTAATGATTCTTCTGGTGCGGTCCGATGCGTACTCACTTAGAAAGATGGCAGCTGCCAAACCTAAAGGAAGTGCGACGGCTATAGCAATCCCGGCAATGGTCAATGTCCCTAGAATAAGCGGGCGAATACCAAAACTCGGGTTGCTGTGCATCGGATACCAGTCTGGACTGGTCAGAAATTCAATAATCGAGACAGTGGAAAAGAAATTAAAGGTTTCAAATATCAAGGTAAACACGATACCGAAAGTGGTCAATACAGCAATGATGGCACACAACAACAAAAACTTTGGCATGATTTTTTCAACCATACGGCCAAAGTTTTTGTTTGATTTTTTATTTTCTTGAATGATTTCTCTTACGCTTTTGGAATTACTCATCCATCAGGTCCTCCTACCCATTTGAACGCAGAAAAGTAAGATGGGGAATTCCCATCTTACCCAGTCTGTGAACAATTATTGTCCAGCAGCTTCTTCAATTTTAGTGGTATTTGCATCGTAATTTTCTTGAGGCATTTTGATATATCCGACTTCGGCTGCCAGATCACCAACCACTTCGTTCATGAATGTTACATAATCATATACGGCCGGGTCACTGAGTGATTCCGTATTGACGTAAGTGTAAATCGGTCTAGCAAGTGGAGCGTATTCGCCGCTGTTAATTGTTTCTTCCGTTGGTTCTACAGGACCTTCGCCGTTATCCACCGGTACAACTCTTACAGTGTCCTGGTTCTCGATGTAGTAAGCGTATCCGAAATAACTAAGTGCATTTTTGCTTCCTGCCACACCTGTTACCAGAACGTTATCATCTTCTGAAAGTTGAGCATCTCTGCGGATGTCTTCTTCCTCTAAAATGACTTCATTCCAATAATCAAATGTTCCGGAATCTGTTCCGGGGCTGAAAAACTCGATTTCTTCATCTGGCCATTCCGGGCGGATATCGGCCCATGTTTCAATGGATTCATCTGTCCAAACGGCTTTCAGTTCTTCAACAGTAAAATAGTCGACCCAATCATTTTCCGGGTTAACAATTACTGACAAACCATCAAAAGCTAATTCAAGTTCAATATATTCTACGCCGTTTTCTTCAGCAATAGCGATTTCTTCTTCTTTAATAGGGCGAGAGGCGTTACTCAAATCCGTTTCACCTTGGACAAAGCGCTTGAATCCGCCGCCAGTACCGGAAACACCGACCGGAGCTCGGACATTTGGCTGTTCTGCCGTGTATTCTTCAGATACGGCTTCTAATACAGGGAAAACAGTTGAAGATCCGTCAATTGCAACTTCTCCGGATAATTCGGACGATTCGCCGTTTTCACCAGTGGCGTCATCGGAACCGCCGCAAGCTGCGAGTACAAGAGTTGAAGCAGTTAGAAAAGTTGATAATAAAAACACCTTATTGCGTTTCATTAAGTAACCTCCAGAAATAGTTTTTTGCTACAACTTGATACTAACAATGGAATGTTAAGTCAGTGTTGTAGATTTGTAAATTTAACGTAAATATTATGTTACAAATGTTACAGATGCTAACGTTCTGTTTTATTTTTTTAGATGATTAATCTTTTTTGTGATAAGGGTAATGCATAGAAATCCACATTTTAAAAAAGATATTCACGCTTTACTATATAATCATATAATGATACGCTTATATAGTGAGATTGCAGGATATTCGTTTCCTTGTAGTTTATTAATGAAAATCAATATTGGATACAAGTAATGAAAACTTTGAATGAACATACCCCACAATTTTTATATGAATAAGAATACTTCTTTATTTTTTGAGAATTATGGAAAAGGGTATTCTGGCGTTAAGAAAATAATATTATAAATATTTCTTTTTAATGGTAAATTCTCTTGCAAGAACCCTATTCAAAAAGAGAGAAAGGCAACGTGTCATATAGAATTGAATTTTTCTGAATGATTCTTCATCAATAAGAGAGTTCTTATATAATATAAGGGCATAGCAGCTAAGAATATTTAGGTTTTACTATTTTTACAAACGAAATTGGAGGTTAACCAATGGAGCCTGTAAAACAAAAAGAACTGCCTATTGGAGTTATTGGTGCCGGTCCCATCGGAATGGCCGCAGCTGCACAGCTGCACAGGCAAGGCTTACCGTTTGTCGTATTTGAGGCTGACAATCAGGTAGGATCAAATTTTCTCGACTATCAGCATGTCCGGTTGTTCTCTCCTTGGAAATTCAATGTCGATCCGGCGAGCCGGGAGATATTGAAACGAAACGGATGGACGGAACCGGTCGAGAAGAGGCTTCCGTATGCAGGGGATATCTATACCGAGTATTTGCACCCACTTTCTCAAACTCCGGAATTAAAACCGTACATCCATTTAAATGCCGAAGTTGTTTCTATTGGAAGAAAAGATATAGACAAAAGCAAGGCGACAGATCGTACAAACCATCCATTTGTCATCAAAGCGATCCAAGACGGAACGTCGGAGACCTATGAGGTCAGGGCGGTCATTGATGCTTCCGGCACATGGCAAAGGCCGAATCCGCTTATGTCCGGAGGGTATTATTCTCCAGCGGAAGAGCAGGCGAAGGATGCCATGATGTATGGCATTCCAGATGTCTTAGGAAAAGACAAACAACGCTATGAAGGCAAGCATACCTTGGTTGTGGGAAGTGGACACTCGGCGATCAATACGGTCATCCAGCTGGGCGAATTGAAAAAAGAGGCACCCGAAACAAAAATCAGTTGGGCGATCCGAAAACCGGACTTTTCTTTTATCCCAGCGCTGTCCAAAAATCGTTTTCTGGCACAATATCGTTTGGGTGAGAAAATCGAGCAGCTCATGAGCAAAGAAAGCATCGAATGCTTTCCATCTTTTTATAGTGAAGACATCGTGAAATCCAACTGGAAACTAGACGTCATTGCAGCAAATAACGAACGGATTGAAGGGATTGATGAGATCGTCGTCAATACCGGAGCCCGACCGAATATCGAGATGTTCCGGGAAGTTCAATACAGCCTGCATGCATCCGCTGAATGTGTTGAAGGGATTGCCCAACTGCTCTTCGAGAAAAAGGGAGTCGTGCAGCCGCATGGCGAAAAACAGTTGCGCCATATGGAAGAAGGGTTTTATATCATTGGATCTAAAAGCTTCGGACGTTCCTCTTCCTTCTTTCTGATGAATGGGTATGAACAAGCCCGGTCAATAGCGGCTTACTTGAGTGGAAAAGTTGCGGAATCAGAGGAAGTACAAATAAAGTTTCCTGATGAATGGTTAAAATAATTAGGGGTCATTCGTTGATTTTCTTTTATCATATGTTTGTGGACGAAGGTTGAATTAAAGAAATGGCAGTTTTAGGTTTGGGGCTCGAGCAGTGCTTAAAATTATTGATCAGTAGTGAAAGAAGCAGGAATAACCATGACATTCATATGGAAGGGAAGTGAGAACCAAATGGAAGTGAAATCGAAGCAAGTTGAAATCGAAAAAGCCAGTGCTGTGTTAAAACTCTTGGGAGACCCGACGAGGCTTTCGATGATGAAAATTTTGGAAACGAACGACTGCTGCGTCTGTGAGTTTGTAGATATATTCAATATTAGCCAGCCGGCAGTTAGTCAGCACCTGCGGAAACTGCGTGATATCGGTTTACTAAAGGAAGAGCGCAAAGGCAAGTGGATTTTCTTTTCTTTGAATCGCGAGAATGACATATATGAAATGGTTTTTCCCATATTGGAAATTATTCCAAGTCAAGATGAGCGCATTAAGAGATTAGAGGAGCAAGGATTGCGAATTAGTTGCGAATAGTGGAGGGAATAAAATGGTACAAGGAATTTTAGCATCTATAATCTTCATTCTTACACTGGTTCTTGTCATATGGCAGCCGCGGAACCTTTCGATTGGCTGGTCAGCTATTGGCGGAGCAGTGCTTGCTTTATTGGTGGGGGTCGTCAATTTTCAAGATGTATCCGAGGTCATCGGAATTGTATGGAATGCAACACTGGCTTTTATCGCGATTATCATCATTTCATTGATTCTGGATGAAATTGGGTTCTTCGAGTGGGCAGCGCTTCATATGGCGCGGATTGCCAAAGGAAACGGGCTGCGCATGTTTGTCTTCGTCAGTATTCTGGGTGCGTTTGTGGCGGC
Source organism: Planococcus sp. RAB007_Raresut (assembly GCF_057369535.1). NCBI lineage: Bacteria > Bacillati > Bacillota > Bacilli > Caryophanales > Caryophanaceae > Planococcus > Planococcus sp. RAB007_Raresut. The sequence continues at coordinate 10,774 of NZ_JBXYIF010000013.1, read as the reverse complement.
CTTGTTTGCGAATGACGGGGCGGCACTGATTTTAACCCCAATTGTTCTGGCAATGGTCCGGAACTTGAATTTCTCGGAAAAAATGATTTTTCCGTTTATCATCGCCAGTGGATTTATTGCCGACACGACATCGTTGCCGTTGGTCGTCAGTAACTTGGTGAACATCATTTCTGCCGACTTTTTCGGTATCGGATTTGTGGAATATGCTTCCCGGATGGTTGTCCCGAATCTTTTTGCTTTAGTAGCCAGTATTCTGGTGCTGTACTTGTTTTTCCGCAAAGATATTCCGAAAAATTATGAAGTGGCGAACTTGAAGAATCCGGTTGATGCCATCAAGGATCACAAGATGTTCCGGCTTTCGTGGGTGGTGCTGGCTGTATTGCTCATCGGCTATTTCTCAAGTGAATTTATCGGTCTTCCTGTTTCAATCGTAGCGGGTGTCATCGCTATTTTCTTTTTGCTGATGGCACGGAAAAGTCCAGCTGTCCGTACACGAATCATTCTGAGAGGAGCACCTTGGTCAATCGTTTTCTTCTCAATCGGGATGTATGTGGTGGTCTATGGGCTTCGGAATGTTGGGTTGACCAGTGTTTTGGCGGATGTTATTCAGGTTGCTGCGGATCAGGGCTTGTTTGTTGCCACAATCTCGATGGGCTTTATCGCAGCCATCCTATCATCGTTCATGAACAATATGCCGACCGTGATGATCAATGCCCTGGCCATATCCGAGACACAGACAAGCGGTACAATTCGCGAAGCATTGATTTATGCGAATATCATCGGATCGGATTTAGGTCCGAAAGTAACCCCGATCGGCTCGCTTGCGACTCTGTTGTGGCTTCACGTCTTGTCGTTAAAAGGGATCAAAATTTCATGGGGAACGTATTTCAAGGTTGGTATCATCTTGACGGTTCCTACGCTTCTTGCGACGCTCATCGGTCTGTATTTATGGCTATTGATACTTTAATCCATCAATCGAAACCGACCATTTGGACTTGCAAGTCCTGCGAAAACAGAAAGAAGATTAATATAGTCTAATAATGTAATTGAGGAGAAACCATCATGAAAAAAATTGACATATTTGATCCGGCCATGTGCTGTTCCACCGGTGTCTGCGGGCCCGTTGTAGATCCCAACCTGACACGCATTGCCTCAGCGGTTTATTCACTGGAAAAGAAAGGGTTTAAGATTAACCGTTTTAACTTGACCAATGACCCAAGTGCATTTGTAGAAAATCAACTCGTCAACCAGGTATTAACTGAAAAAGGGCCAGAAGCACTTCCGTTGATCTTAGTCGACGGCAAAGTCGTTAAAGTGGCGGAGTATCCGACAAACGAAGAATTGGCCGAATGGTTCGAAATCACGCCAGCCGAATTGCAGGAAAAGCCGCGGGTTAACGTGGCCATAAAATTTAACAACTAAAGGGGAGATTTTTATGTATTCACTATTCAATCCAATAAAAATGCCGCTAACACCATTCCTATTTTTCACCGGGAAAGGCGGTGTTGGCAAAACATCGACGGCTTGTGCTACAGCTGTTGCGCTTGCTGATCAAGGGAAGAAAGTTCTGTTGGTCAGCACCGATCCGGCGTCTAATCTTCAAGATGTACTGGAAGTCGAATTAACAAATGAGCCGATAGCTATTCCAAGTGTTCCAAATCTGTTTGCGGCTAATATTGATCCAGAAGAATCAGCACGTGCCTACAAGGAAAATGTAGTAGGTCCTTACCGCGGTAAACTGCCGCAGGCGGTTTTAGCAACTATGGAAGAGCAATTATCGGGAGCTTGTACCGTCGAGATTGCTGCTTTTGATGAATTTTCACATCTGTTGGCTGACGAAAACATATTAAAGGAATATGATCATGTGTTGTTCGATACGGCTCCGACGGGGCACACACTCCGGCTCTTGCAGTTGCCGACGGCCTGGAGTGGCTTCCTGGATGAAAGCACACATGGCGCTTCCTGCTTAGGCCCGCTGGCCGGTTTGGAAGGAAAAAAAGATATGTATGCGAAAGCTGTCGATTCTCTTGCAAATGATGAGAAGACAACGTTGTTGCTGATTGCTCGCCCAGACAACTCGTCTTTGCTCGAAGCCAACCGGGCTTCTGGGGAATTGAAGGAGATTGGGATCCAGAACCAGTTGCTCATTGTTAACGGATTGTTGCAGACATATCAGCCGGGAGATGAGGTGTCTACGGCGTTCTACAGCCGCCAGCGACATGCGTTGCAGGAAACTCCGGAAGCCTTGAAACAGGTCATGACGTTTGCACTGCCATTCGTTTCGTATTCCCTGACGGGCGTGGAGAACCTGCGTCACCTTTTCAGTTCGTATGCGATAACAAATTTCGAAGTAGAAGATGCAAACGAAGAAGCGTTAGCCCTTCCGGGTTTGAAGCAAGTGATTGAAGATTTCTCGGAAAAAAACATCCGAGTCATCTTCACGATGGGCAAAGGTGGCGTCGGAAAAACGTCGATAGCATCTGCCATTGCTGTAGGTTTATCTGAAAAAGGGCACCGCGTTCATTTAACAACGACGGACCCGGCAGCACATTTGGCCTATACATTTGAAGGTGATGAGACAAGGGATAACCTGTCAATCAGCAGCATCAACCCTGAAAGCGAAGTTGAGCGCTATAAACAGACGGTTCTTGAAAATGCAGGTGATGGACTGACTGAAGAAGAATTGGCTTATTTGCAAGAAGATCTGGAATCGCCGTGTACAGAAGAAATCGCGTTGTTCCAGGCGTTTGCAGCGGTAGTGGAGAAATCGGAGAACGAAATTGTCGTGATCGATACGGCGCCGACCGGCCATACGCTGTTATTGCTGGATTCGACGGAAGCCTATCACAAAGAAATGAGCCGTTCGACCGGTGACGTGCCGGAAAACGTGAAAAAACTTCTTCCGCGTTTGCGCAATCCGGAAGAAACCGGCGTCGTTATCGTCACGCTGGCGGAAGCAACGCCTGTACTTGAAGCAGCGAGGCTGCAAGAAGACTTGAAACGCGCCCAGATTGAACCGAAATGGTGGGTCATCAATCAAAGCCTGAGCACGACGGAGACGACAGATCCCGTTTTAAAAGGCCGGGCAATTGCAGAGAGAAAATGGATCAAGAAAGTCAATGAAGAATTGGCGGCTAAATGCGCGGTGATTCCGTGGCTGCAAGAAGAGAAAATCGGCTACGGCCAGTTGAAGGAATTCATTCTATAACCGTGGGAGGCAAATAACATGCACAAAGTAATCATCTTAGGTACAGGGCCAGCCGGATTGACGGCAGCGATTTACTTAGCGAGAGCCAATATGAATCCCCTCGTAATTGAAGGAGATCAGCCCGGTGGTCAACTGACACTGACGACGGAAGTGGAGAACTTTCCCGGTTTCGTCGATGGTGTTTTGGGACCGGAGCTGATGGACAACATGCGTAAACAGGCAGAGCGTTTCGGTGCCGTATTTAAAAGTGGTTGGGTGACGGCGGTCGATGCCTCCCAGCAACCGTTCAAACTACAGGTCAGTGGCTTAGGCGAAGTGATGACAGAGGCGCTGATTCTGTCAACCGGTGCTACGGCTAAACTCCTGCAGATTCCCGGAGAAACCGAGAACATCGGATCGGGCGTCAGCACTTGCGCCACTTGTGACGGCTTTTTCTACCGCGGAAAGAAAATCATCGTGGTGGGCGGCGGCGATTCCGCCATGGAAGAAGCGAGCTTCTTGACGAAGTTCGCGGATGAAGTGGTCATCGTTCACCGCCGCAATGAATTACGTGCGTCTAAAATTATGCAGGACCGCGCCAGACAGAATAAAAAAATCTCCTGGAAACTAAACAACACACCAGTCGAAGTGATCAGCAACGGAACGAAGGTGACCGGGCTGAAAGTGCTGAACGGCGAGACCGGAACCGAAGAAGTCATTGAAACGGACGGCATCTTTGTGGCAATCGGCCATAACCCGAACACAGCTTTCCTGAACGGCCAGATTGAGACGGATGAAATAGGCTATATTCAGGTAGCGCCTGGAACAATGGAGACGAACATTCCTGGCATCTTCGCTTGCGGGGATGTGCAGGACAAACGGTATCGCCAAGCGATTACCGCTGCTGGATCCGGCTGCATGGCGGCCATGGACACCGAGCGCTATCTCGAAGGTCAGGAAATCATCGACTGGAGCCAAACGTTGTCAGAAAAGGAGGGGGCAAAATGACCAAAGACTATCAGGAACTGGTTAAGGATCGCATTTTCATTGGCGGTGCAGCAGATGCCAAAGAGGCAGTCGACACAGAACAGATTGACCTTGTGGTGGATCTGCGGGCAGAAGTGACCGAAGGGGAGTACGAATACCTCCGGGTACACAGCCCAATTGTCGACGATTCCGACGAACAGCAGGATGAATCGGTCAAGCGAGCGATTGATCAAGTGGTAGACGCCTACAATGACGGCAAGAAAATCTATTTCCACTGTGCGGGCGGCAGCAACCGGACCGGCACCGTGGCAGTGGGGACCCTGTTAACGTTGGGGAAAGCGGACAGCGTTGAAGAGGCGGAAGCTGAGGCGAGGAAAGTGCGTCCGAAAATCAAGGTGAAACCGGAAATGAAAGAATCGCTGCAGCGGATATTTCCGGAAGCGTAAACAGTCTGGAAAAAAGAACAAGAAATTTCTTTCTTGTTCGATACATAATCTATAGATGAAGGAGAAGTGAGATGGATATACAAGAGTTGATTTTCTTATTTGTGGGAGGTCTCGGGATTTTCCTGTTCGGGATTAAGTTTCTCGGAGATAACCTTCAGAAAATTGCTGGAGACGGTCTTCGGAATTTATTGGACCGCTTCACCACGAATCCGCTGAAAGGTGTGCTGGCCGGGATTGTTGTCACGGTCTTGCTTCAAACTAGCACAGGAACGACCGTTTTGACCATTGGATTGGTGAACGCCGGTTTCATGACCTTGCGGCAGGCCATCGGTGTCATCATCGGTGCCAATATCGGCACCACGGCCACGGCTTTCATCATCGGAATTGATATCGGTGAGTATGCGATGCCGATTATTGCCCTTGGTACATTTCTTATTTTCTTTTTCCGTAAAGACCGGATCAATAATATTGGGCGGGTCATTTTTGGATTTGGCGCCTTGTTTCAAGGGCTGAATTTAATGAGCGAGGGACTTTATCCGCTTCGGGAAGCTGAAGCGTTTCAGGAATTGACCGTCAGCATGAGCCAGAACCCATTACTCGGAGTTTTGATTGGAACCATTTTCACGGTAGCTGTGCAAAGTTCGTCAGCCGCCATCGGCTTGCTGCAAACCTTATTTGCCCAAGGATCGATGACACTGGATGCGGCTTTGCCCGTCTTATTCGGCGACAACATCGGCACGACGATCACTGCGGTACTGGCCGCGATTGGGGCATCTGTTGCTGCCAAGCGCGCCGCGTTGACCCATGTCATTTTTAATGTGGTCGGAACGACCATTGTGCTGATCCTGCTGGTGCCGTTCACGGCCTTGATTGAATACCTTCAAGCCAGCTTAGGATTGAATCCGCAAATGACCATTGCATTTGCGCACGGAATCTTCAACGTTTCAAATGCCATTATTCAATTACCCTTTATAGCTGTACTGGCCTGGATTGTGGTGAAAGCTATACCAGGAAAAGATTCGATGATTGAGCACAAACCGGTTCATCTGAATGAACAATTTATCGAAGCATCGCCTTCCGTAGCCATTGGACAAGCGAAAAAAGAAGTGCTGCGAATGGCCGATTTAACTGTACAAGGACTTGAAGAAGTGATTCTTTACTTTAAGACACGCGACCGAAAACACGGAGACATGGTTCCGCAATTTGAAAGTGCGATCAACAGCCTTGAATTGAACATCTCCGAATACCTGACGAGACTTGCTGGACAGGCTTTGACCACACAGGACTCCAAATTGCACAATACCTTAATGAATTCCATCCGGGATTTGGAGCGCGTCGGCGATCACATGGAGAACATCATGGAATTGGTGGATTACCAGAAAGCCAACAAAGTGTACTTTTCAGAAGCCGCAGTGCAGGAGATTGAAGAAATGTTTGCATTGACCTTGTCCGCATTAAAACAGGCGGTCGGCGCGATGAACTCAGGTGACTTGGCCGAGGCAAAAGCCGTCAGCGCCAAAGAAAACGAAATCGATATGATGGAACGGGTGCTCCGTAAAAAGCACATCATGCGGATGAATAACCAAGAATGTTCTGGGGCAGCTGGTATTGTATTCATTGATATTGTCAGCAACTTGGAACGGGTCGGCGACCATGCCGTCAACATAGCCGAAACTGTATTGGAAGTAGAATAAGAACGGAAATTGCAACGGTTTCCAGTTCAGGCTTTCACTTGTTATAGTTAAAATAAGAATTTACTAAGGAGAGATGAGACACATGATGATTACCAATGAAGCAAAACAATATATCGAGTCAATTCTGGAAGAAAATAATGCAGAAAGCCTGCGCCTATACTCAGTGGCAGGCTGTTGCGGACCACAAATCGGCTTGTCGCTGGATGCACCGGAAACAGCCGATGAAGTGATCGATGTCAACGGAATTCGCACGGCAATTGCGCCGGACGCGAAAGAGACAGCAAACAACCTGACACTGGATTTTGAAAAGCAGGGAGAACAATCCGGTCTGGTCATGATCGGTGTGCCAACTGGCTGTTAAAGAAGGAAGAACTCAATTTGAGTTCTTTTTTTCTTTCTAAGTATACATATGATCGCTTATCGGAAGTAAAGGGGCTCAAGCATGAGTCTCTTCTTTTTTGTCAATGAAAGTATATTTTTGCGAAATTTTTTTCATGACTAATTTATTTATCAATAAAGGAAATATTTAGTAATACCTCGAATCTATTTAAGTAGTATTCCTTGTTTTGGGATAGCGACATGAACCAAACAAAGAACAGGCTGGTTTCAGGGATTGGAGTGAAGTAGATGCAGGAACTGAATGTTGCATTTGACCTTTTCGATAAAGGAGAATTTGAGCAAGCCGAAGAGATCTATCTTTCATGTTTGAGAAGCATAAACGATAAAACCTCAACTTCCTATAAGGCGGCTTTAAATGGACTTGGCTATGTCAAAAGCTTTCAAGGACAGTTTGGAAAAGCCACTGCATACTATCAGGAACTGCTGGAGATTTCTAGGAGGGGATCCAACCTGAAAGAAGAAGCAGTGGCTCTGCATCAACTGGGGATGGTCGAGCGAATGGCTGGGAATTATCAACGGGCCAAGGACTTTTTTGCTGCTGAAGGTGAAATTTGGACTCGTCATTTCCCCGACTTCTACATTGGCTTTGCTGCCAATTTTTATGAACGGGGTTCCATCGCCATCAAAGAGAAGAAGTACACGGAAGCTACCATCCTTTTGAATCAATCACTAGAATATGCATTCTTGGCAGAAAGTTTGGTAGCCCAAGGCTGTGCGTATAGAGGGATGGGGGAACTAGGCGTGGCGACATCTAACTTTAATGAAGCAGAAATTGCTTTCCAAAAAGCCCTCTCAGCATTTAAAAAAGCTGAAGATCGTATTGCTGTAGAGGAAATTCAACGTTTATTGGAACTGCATGGAGATGCTGTATCGAAAGAGGGAGAAGTATAGAATGACCATTAGAAGCGTTCAGGAAGAAGAATTCGAGATTATATCGGAGCTGTTAGTGAACATGGGAAAAGTGGAAAAACAAGGTTTGCAAGAACGATTTGTAGAAACTGTGCAGAACCCAAACTATATGTTTATTGGTGTATTTCGCGGAGGACAAGCGCAAGGTTATGCGATAGCGCAAGATTATGGCTTCCACCTGCGGCTTGGGAAAAAAACCTGTCGACTGCATGATTTATATATCTTACCTGAACACAGGAAGGAAGGACTTGCACGTCAGCTGATGGAAGCGACGTTTGATTGGTGCAAATCCGTCAATGCAACGTGGCTCCAATGGAATGCCAGCAAGGAATCGATTCAATTCTATGAAAGGATTGGATGCAAGAGTATAGGATACGATGAAGAAACACCCGAGTTTGAAATTGAATTCACTAAACGATAATACTATATTAGTTAACATATCATGAATTTATCGGAAGTGACTTGGTATAAAGAACAAGCTCAATAAAATGAAAAGGACAGAAGCTCTCGTTCGAGCGATTCTGTCCTTTTTTAAGGTGGTGGAATATCAAAAAGACTGTTCATTCAGTTCGTTCCTTCGTTCACCTGGGCATTTTTGATTCGCGTGAAAGAAGGTGCTGAGTTTAACTCTTCTTTGGATTCATTCGTTACAGTTACTTTTACAGGCACCACTTGTTTCTTTGTGAGATACTCGGCAATTGTGGTGAAGCAGTAGATCAACATCATGAAAATTGCTAGTGGCGGCAGGATCATCCAATATTGATTCGTCACAAAAACTTCTCTCGAAATCGAAATCATCCCCGAAAGTTCGTATATTTCAGGAATGAGCCGCGGTGAATCGATTTGCGAAAGGGCTCCTCCGACAAAGATGTTCAAGATTCCTAAATGAACAAACATTTGAAGCACTTGAACAATATGCTGTGTCCACATTAAGACCAGTTTTGGCCATAGTTGTGGTTGGATATGTTTGGTAAGAATCCAACTTAAAGATCCGCCCATCAAGACTGAACTGACGACATAGTCTTTTTTCAGCGTTTCATTCATTTCATTTCCAATGGCACTGGTGGTGATGGGCAGAACGACCACCGACATGATCAAGACCTGGAAGGCAAACCGTTCCCAAAGCGTGCTGTTCCATTCGCCGCTGCTGATCAGAACCGGCAGCAGCAAGATGTAGACCAGCAATGTCAGCGGCAGAAAATGCATGCCGTCTGCCACGGAATTGACGATATGCCGCACCTTGGTATTAAGAAAGAATACGTAGATAAGCCCAAATACATAGCCTAGTACAACGCGAAGCGTCGCGATGAGCAGACTCAGAATAATCGTGTATTTGATGCCAACCAAAAGCTGTTGGGCAATCGAAAAGCCGTAAGGGTCGGTGCCGAAAACGACTTCAGCTGATGGTGCAAGTGGTGCACTGCTCGCAATGCTGCCATCTTCTTCGTATGCATATTGAATTTGTTCAACTTCATCATCTGTCACCACGCCATAGAGAAGACTGGCTGAAAGAAAGCTTACCACGAGCAGTAAAGGGATGATGATAGCCATTCGGTTCTTAAACCGGAATGAAAAAGGTTTTGCGGTCTTCGTTTTTTTTGAAAGAACCCGTTTCCAGCTTGTACGGATTTCCTGAGCATCAAATATTCGCAAGTTGAACTTCTCGAAGACAGCGTTCCGTTCGACTTCACTCTTTTTCATCAGCAGTTCCATGAAGGTGTAGAAAAGAAAGAATGGAATGAAGATGGTCAGCAGGATGAAGGTGATGCCTTTCGGACTGAAGTCCGATCGCAGGTAATAAAGGATTCCTTCAATGCCGAATAAATACTCGATGATCAACAAAGTGGAAAGGGTCAGCCAGACAATGGATTTCGACTGGTAAAATACACTGCGCAAAACATTGGATGTGCAATGTTTCCAGAGAACTTCAAACTGGCTCAAGCCTTTCGAGCGTGCCAGTTCCACATACGATCGCTGCTGCTCTTCTTCATATAGCAGGATAAAGAGTTTAAAAAACAACAGGGTCGGCAAGATAGACAAACAGAGAACCGGCGCAAGATAAATCCGTTCACCGCCTAGGCTGTAAAAACTAAGAAGCAGCGTGCTTGTCTTCGAGTAGAAAGCGAGCACCGCTATCTGAATGAGAAAGACGTAGGAAAAGTCCGGAAAAGACTGCAGAATTTTTACCAGCTGCAGCGCAGAGCGCTTGAAAATACCGGTAGACTGCAATGTGAGCAGCGCCAGCACAAAAGCGACGACAAAAGAGAAAACCAGGGCCATCAGCAACAACGGCATGGAATACAGATAAGGGCCGCTTAAAAAGCTTGAAAAAGAGAAAGGGACAGTCTCAAACGTACTCAGATTCAAATAGTTGAGTGTCCATTCGTCCGGTGTAAAGAAAGAGATGATTACACTTTGTACAGCTAAGATATAAGCGGGGAAATCAAAAAAATTGTCTCCTCGGAATAGTGCTGGGGTGGCACTGATTAACATGATGCCAGCAATACCAAATATGAATTTCCCTAAAATGGCTATTGTTTTCTTCATTTCATCCTCCCTCTATAGTCCTTTTAAAATCGAGATCACCAACCTCTTGTTAAGCTAAAAAGTATTCACGGTATGCATAAAAAGTAATGGCGACGACTAACAGTAAATAGAAAAGCGAACCAATGAAGATATACGATCTTTCCGATGTAGAAGATTGCTGGTCCATCCGAATGCCCGTTTGTCCTTGAATGGCCATGTCCATTTGCCGGCTTGCCATACCGCCTTTGCTTTTGAAGAAATAAATTATTGCCAAAGCCAGCCCGCCGAAAGGAATCGCGATATCCAGAAAAGCCAATTGAAAAGCATAAGCAGCGACCAGGTTACCTACCCCTAAAATTAGTATTGTACCCAGAACAATCAATGAATTTTTCATAAATACCTCCGTTATCTGTACTGTAAAAAAGTTTGGAACTAGTCGATTATTAAGATTTCAAAAAAAGTACTTTATCTTAATTATTAAATTCGAAATTCAACGTTTTTAAAGTATAGGTTGAGTATAGGTATGCCAAGAAGTAATGAACCGAAAATGAAAATACAATTTTAGCCATAAGAAGGGTTGCTTTTTAGTTTCATGTACAGCTTCTTCTATTTTACTAGTAATTCCG
>NZ_JBXYIF010000136.1:0-266 GCF_057369535.1 Planococcus sp. RAB007_Raresut | reverse complement strand
GGCGCGTCGGATCTGTTTTTATCCGTCTGGGCCGCCATTCGCTGGGGTGTCAGCCCGCTTGTGCTTTTGATTGTTTTTTCCGCGCTGTATGTGATTGCGCCGAACAAAAAGCTGTCTCTCCGGTTTGTCATGCCGGGTGCGGTCTTTGCGACCATCGGCTGGATTATTGTCAGCACACTGTTTTCGTTTTACGTCAGCACGTTTGCGAACTATAGCGCCACTTACGGGAGCATGGGGGGAATCATCGTTCTGATGATTTGGTTTTA
>NZ_JBXYIF010000135.1:0-266 GCF_057369535.1 Planococcus sp. RAB007_Raresut | reverse complement strand
ATATTTGCACAAGTCTCTGTGCTCGAACCATTACGTCATTGGGCAGATGATTATTTAGAAATTAAAAAACAGCAGAAAGAATAAGCCTAACTCCCTGTAGTGGAACAAGCCGCGATTCTGAATTTACTTAAAACTAAGATTGAGCAGTTGGCTGCTAAAGAGATGCACAAAGCTGATCGTCGAGAGGGCTTAGAACGTTATTTAACGGAGTATAGCCGACATATGAAGCAGTATTATTATCAGTAAAAAATGTCTTTTGCTATTTA
>NZ_JBXYIF010000134.1:0-266 GCF_057369535.1 Planococcus sp. RAB007_Raresut | reverse complement strand
CAACGTTTCGACCTGTTCCGCCATTGGAAAAAGTGATGTCGCCGACATTCTTCGCATCTTTGTGGAGCGGTGCGAAGGAAGTCCCTTTAATATCGACAAACACCTTGCCGATGACTGCAATCGTATTCATATCTTGTACCACCTTTAGTCAATCTTTCGATCTGTTTCAGTCTGTAGACACATTGTTTCAATTATAACGAAATCGACATATTGTTTCAATCATCGATTCCATTTTGTCGAATGGATCACTCCCACGATGACGTGAG
>NZ_JBXYIF010000133.1:0-266 GCF_057369535.1 Planococcus sp. RAB007_Raresut | reverse complement strand
GTCTCAGTAGGTTGGGATTCTGGTGCAGGTAATCCTATATCAACTCTTGGCCCAACTGAAGGTTACTGGAATGTTGGCTTAGGACTTCAATATAGTCCAACACCTGCAACCTTTATCGCTGGTGGTGTTAAATACTTCTGGTTAGGCGATGCAAAAGCGCAAGCCGCATCTAACTTTGGATCAGATACTTATGTTGCAGAATTTAATGACAATGATGCTTTAGCTTATGGCTTAAAAATCGGTTACCGCTTCTAATCCATATCAAC
>NZ_JBXYIF010000132.1:0-266 GCF_057369535.1 Planococcus sp. RAB007_Raresut | reverse complement strand
GCCCATCAAAATGAATTGATCCAATTTTAATAGTTTAATCAGCGTATCAATATCATTCCAATGACTTGAAATGGCATCTAAGTGAGGAATTGCACAATCCTTAGAGCCGCCAAAACCACGCCAATCAGGGATAATAAATTCATATTGTTTACGACTAGCAAATAAAAAAGGAAGCCACTGCCAACTTTGCATACCGAGTCCCGATAAGACGAGTACGGGTTCACCTTCACCTACACGTCGAACAAATAATTTTTCTTGATCAGGCA
>NZ_JBXYIF010000131.1:0-267 GCF_057369535.1 Planococcus sp. RAB007_Raresut | reverse complement strand
ATTTCATCAACCGCAACTGTGTCATATTCATTAACCACTGGTATAACTTTCCATTTTAAAAGTTCATTGAAAGTATTTAACACGTTTTTTCTACTTTCAGGATAAGTTAATACATCATGCGTCAATAAAATTTGACTTGTCTTTTGACTGTACATTGCAAATCTTTGTTGATAAATAGTCATCAATTCACTTTGACCAATCCCTGCCAGGCCTTGTTGTTCAGGAATTTGCTTGGGTCGTTGTACCAAGCCCATATTTGCGAGTCCC
>NZ_JBXYIF010000130.1:0-267 GCF_057369535.1 Planococcus sp. RAB007_Raresut | reverse complement strand
GATCCAAACGCAATTAGAATGGAGATAATCGACAAGTCATTTTGCAAACTCTCTGTTTTTGTATTCGACGTACCGATGCCGAAATATGATTGGACTACGACGATGATGATACTGAGTTCAATTAACACAATTGTCCATAGAAAAATCATCCCCGACTCTTTCCATGAGATTCGGCGAAGTCCTAACGTTTCGAGCGATAAGGTCTTAGGACGTATTGCGACGATATAGAGGACGGTCATAAATATTATGGCTAATAACAGGCCGATA
>NZ_JBXYIF010000129.1:0-267 GCF_057369535.1 Planococcus sp. RAB007_Raresut | reverse complement strand
ATCTGATCGACGACCTGGACCAGGCCTTCGACGTGGCGCAGGAACACGCGCGCCGGCGCTCGACCGACGACCTGTACGCGGTCCTCGCCATCTGAGCCACCCGCATACCAAGGAGAAACCGATGTGTCATGTTGAGACGAGCGCAATCCACAGCGGCTACACAGCCGCCGACCATGTGCACGCGGCCGTGCCGCCGATCTTTCTGAGCGCGGCGTTCCACATGGAAAGTGCCGACCGCGGCGACGCGCTGTCTGCCGGCACGCAGGA
>NZ_JBXYIF010000128.1:0-267 GCF_057369535.1 Planococcus sp. RAB007_Raresut | reverse complement strand
CAACAAGTGGGCTAAGAGGTGTACTGTGTGTTTACTAGCGGCTCGCTCTTGATCATGTGCGACCAATGGTTCCCGTCATGCGACCGTTTAACAGCCATTGCCGTTGCCGTAGTGAGTGCAGATGATATTCTAAGCTCGGCCGTTGAGGCGGGGAAACGGTGCGCCAGGGGCGTGGATTTCGTTTCGACGCCGGAAAGCGGATATTTAAAAGGCAAGGACGGGGACCGGAAATCAATTTCAGAAGTGAGGTTGCTTATGAGTCCCTAC
>NZ_JBXYIF010000012.1:0-20845 GCF_057369535.1 Planococcus sp. RAB007_Raresut | reverse complement strand
ACCAAAGTTGTTAGCTCGTTAGGTGGATTAACGATGAACTGCACCACCTCAACCGGCGAATTTGCCAAACCGATTCCGAATGTGGAAGTGAACTCCAATTACGGCGTCCGGATCGATCCTTTTACCGGGGCGATTTCCAATCATGCAGGGGTCGATTTGGCCTGTAGCCAGCCGGATTTGATTTATTCCGCAAAAGAAGGGCGCGTCGTCTTTGCGGAGTATCCGGTCAACAGCAGCTTAAACACCTATGGAAATGTCGTGGTCATTGAACATGAAAACAAGCTCTTCAGCCTGTATGCCCATCTAAGTCAAATTGACGTAGAAGTCGGACAGGAAGTCAGTCAGCTCGAACCGATCGGTCAATGCGGCACAACTGGCCGATCGACTGGGGACCATCTGCATTTTGAGATTCATACCGGTTCGATGTTCGGCAGCCGGGTCAATCCGATGCCGTATCTCGAAGGAGAAGCTGAAGACTAAGGAAGTGGTGAAAAAAGTGGCGAAATTGGATTTTCGGACCATCCTGCTGGGACTGGCAGTACTGGTTCTCGGTATCATCAGTTTCAATCTGTATCTAACCATGAAAGACGCCCAAGCAGAAAATGAGCAATTGACGGAGGAAGTGGAACGCCTGAAGACGGTTCAGTCCCAGGAACAGGCCATCTATTCCCGGACCGAAGAATTCTTGCAGGCTATGTTGGAAGGTGGTTCCATTGACTATTTCACGACGGAATTGACGAAAAAAACGGAAGCCGAACTGGATGAGGACCATCACCTGCACGACGGCAGCCGGAGCCAGATGGAGGATTTTGAGATCTTCAATATTTCCGTTCAGCAAAAAGAGGAAGCGTACCAGGTCTATGCCATTTATAAAGTCGCTTTGACAGGTGTGGACGGCGAACTGGAGTATCCCGGAGATCAGCCCTTGTTGTACCTGACTTCTCGAATCACGTGGATCGAAGAGGACGGGGAATGGAAAGTGGATGCCCATGAACTGCAGCCGCTGGCATCCGGTGAAGAAGTCACGGAAGCCATCTCCAACGGATGAAGCGGAAAGGATGTGCAGGCATGAACGAAAAATTGAAACGGGTGGCTGCCTTCCAGCAAGGGGTCCAAAAAAAGACGGATCGATGGATTGAACAGTTATCCCGAAATGCCATTGAGCAGGAAGAACGGAAATACGAGCTGTTGTACGGCAAACCCTTGAGCGAGAAGGAACGGATTGAGATCAAAAAAGGCGTCGTTGTCCGGTATGCGTTTTTGTTGGCGGTGCCGGTGTTGGTATTGTTGTTGACGCTGATGAACCGGGGGGTGATGGGATGAAGCGCTGGATGGGAACTTTGGTTTTGTTGGTTCTGCTAGTTAGTTTATTTCCTGTTTTGGTGTTTGCTGAAGAAGGCGAATTCATGGAAGAAACGATACAAGAATACAAAGAAACTCAATCAGACGCAGATCAAGTAGATAATGTAGAATCATATATGAAAAATGTTCTTTACTTAGATAAATATGATTACAGCACAAATCAGTTTGATTGTAAGTGGCACGAAATTGGTTGTCATACGAATAGTTTTCTTTACACAACCGTCAGTGGATTCGTTTTCGGAGCCGTTGATAGTTTTAGCAAGTTCCAGTTAGATCCCGATTTCATTACCGGAAACCCTATTTATGAGGGGTATATGTTGAACTTTAAATCCCTGGCATGGACCATTGCAGCGATCTTTATCTTATGGCAAACACTTAAGATTATCATTCTGTATAGCGGAAACGGGGAAGAGGGCATGAACTCACTATACGATAAGTTGGTTGCAATTATCGCAGGAGGAATTCTGCTCGGAGTCTACGCTCAATTTTTTGATTGGATTTTAGAGTTAACCCATTTACTGACGGAAACGATGCTCACTTCTCCCGTTACCCATTACGATGTTATGCAAGTGATGGCCGTGAATTCTGTCGGTTATGGATTAATCTTGATGATAGTGGTAGCGGCTATTTTGTTTGTCTTTTTCTTATCCATTCTGTATCGCACAGTCCTCTTTGTTATCCTATATATAACCGGAGTACTGGCAGTTCCAACCATCGTGAATGATCAATACAACTTTTTTAATCTCTGGTTAAAAACGGTTGTGAGTAATATCCTTACACTTACCATTCAGCTTCTTTGTTTCGTGTTGGGAATTAAGACATTGGTCAGTCTTGAAAGCGGAAATATGATTATAGGAATGGTTTTCTTTATAGTTGGCTTGTCCATACCAACCTTATTGAGTCAGTTCGGAGCTTCAACCGGATCTGCAAAAGCGGTGGGGTCATCGGTTAAATACGTAGCGCGTTATGCGAAACGATAATAGGAGTGATCAAATGAAAAAGTGGATGCTTTTTAGCCTTCTTTTAACATTAATAGCAATTTTGGTGGCATGTGGTTCTGAGGAAAAAGCTGAAGGTCAATCAGAGCCAAAAGATGAAAAAGTATTTTCTGCTGAAGACCATAAAAAAGCAGAAGAGATGCTTAACTACTTAGATGGAAGAATGGAAGAGTTTGAAAAGAGTACGATTGATTCGATGAACAACGGAGAGCTTAATGGTGAAGATGAGGAAATGTTAAATGAAGAAATCCAAACTGTGGCAAACGAAACAGTCATCCAACCATTTCTTGCTAAGTATGAGGGGAGTATAATTCCCGAAGAATATAAAGATGAAGAGCAAATAAGCGTGTATTTTAATAAAACTAATAGTGAACCGTGCAGTTTAGGATTTTGTGAATATGACGGCATTGAAGTTATGAATATGTCAGTTGAATTTGAAAATAGTGAGGAATATTCATCAGAACATTTTAAAGGTACAGAATTAATTTTCAATGATGTGCAGTATGGGTATGGAAATGATGAAAAACAGCCTAAAGAGACTGAAATACGTTTTGTAAAAAGTACGGATGGAAACCTGATTATCACGCAACATCCTTACCTTAGCTTTTCTTCTTTAAACTTTAAAGAATATGATCAAGAATTTGAATCTATTAAGACAAGTGTCCCAGAAAGTGAAGTAGAAGCAGAACAAGCGGAATACAAAGAGGAAGTGGAAGAAACGCTTTCGAAATTTCCGGAACTTCAATAGTTTTTGAAAGAAAGGAATGTGATGGTAATGGTGATGCGTACGATTGCCAATAAAGTCGGCACCATTCAAGTTGAGGGCAATGCGTTCTATTTTCTTCAGCCCCTTTCTACATTCAAGACAGACCAGATGGATCAAATCCAGCAGGCATATGAGAAACGAATGGCTGCGTTAACGGAACAACCTTTTTACCTGATCGCAAAAGACCTCACCTTTCAGTCCGGCCAAGTGCAGTTCGAATACGATTTGACCGGTTTCAAAGCATTTGATCACTTGAAATCTCTCTATTTCGAAGACAAGCTGCCCTATTACCTTTCGCTCGTCCGGATGGCCAAGGATTCCAGCGTTACCATCCTGTGGCAAAAAGAGAACTTCGTCATCGATCCGGAAGAGAAACTGGTGAAAGCGGCCATTCTCGAAAACGAGGAATTGCAACTGCAGAACCCGAAAAGTCGCGAGGATGCGGTGAAGGAACTGATCATCATTTCACTGACCAGTTTGAATCGTGTGCTCGGTCGGCCAAGAAGAAGCGATTTCTTTGAGCAAAGCGAAGACGTGATCCGGTTTGCGGAAACCGTTTTCCTGCGTCTCAAGACATTGGATGAAATGGAATCCTACCTACTGGGCATCCAGGAAGAAGTGAACGAACGAAAACGGCTGGAAGCAGAAGAACTGGCCCAGCAAGAAGCTGATAAAGGCCGGTTTTCGTTTTCATTAGGCAGTCTGGTGAAGGGAAGAAAAGAAACCCGGGTTAAAAAAACACCCCAGCTTACGCTAGCTAAAAACGAAGGGAAGCAGCCGAAGAAAAGCGTGACTGCCAAAGACAGCAATAAACGTTTCCTGCTTGGAACAGCCGGCATATTGGCAGTGGCAGTATTGCTGAATATCGTTTTGACGAATGCCAATGAAAATGCACAGGCTACCGATGCAGGGAAAACGGAAGTGAGCGAAGAAATAAGCTTAGAAGAAGTTTACCGGCAAGGACTTCTCGGGGACGACATGGCCGTGATCGAAGCGCTTGAAACGATCGGGCAGGATTCCTTGAAAGAAAAAGACAAAGAAGTCCTGGCGACCTTGTATATGGAAAATGGGGACTACAACAAGGCGATTGAAGCCGATCCGGAGCTGACCAGTGAAGTTGCGGCCAAGTTGATGGAAGAAGGCA
This sequence comes from Planococcus sp. RAB007_Raresut, assembly GCF_057369535.1. NCBI lineage: Bacteria > Bacillati > Bacillota > Bacilli > Caryophanales > Caryophanaceae > Planococcus > Planococcus sp. RAB007_Raresut. The sequence goes on along the minus strand of NZ_JBXYIF010000012.1, from coordinate 16,575 downwards.
AGGTTGACGAATTGCAGGGTCTTGAAGCCTCCCTCGAGGGAACGAGTCCGGAAGTGGCATTTGAACTGGCTGCAGCCAGTGAAGATTGGCAAACCGTGATTGATCTGCGCAACCAAGTTGAATTGACGGACGAACGGATTCCAACCATTCTTTCTGCCTTTATCCAAACCGGTGATTTGCAGACGGCCAAAGCTTTTGTAAATGAAAAGGCACCGGAGAATGAGGAAGTAATGGACCGGCTGCTGGAAGCGGAGAAACAGCAAAATGAACTGGAAGCCTTGAAAACCGAAAAGGCAGAAAAGCAGAAGCTGATTGATACCGATACTGATGAAAAGAAAATCAAGGCAGCCAAAGAGCGGATAAAAGAGATTGATCAGCAGATTACAGAACTGGAAAAGGGTATAGAAGTGATTAAAGGGGGTTGAGCTGTGCACACCAAACGAATCAATCGACTGGGCCGAATTGTGATTCCGAAAGAGATCCTCGAAATCTTCCAGTTAAAAGAAGGCGATTCCGTCGACATTATGCATAATGAGCGACAGATCATCATCGAGCCGCATAAGCAGCGCTATGTTTGTGCCGTGACCGGAAAGGTGACGAGCGAAGCGATCCGGATTGGGGAAGCCTGGATCAGCAAAGAAGGCATGACCGAAATCGTCAAATATATGGGTAGTGAATAACGAAAAGACTGTCAGGCATTTAAACCCGGCAGTCTTTTTCTAAAGCATTAATTCCTTTGAAAATAGTTTGGTAAAACTATGAATTTGATGTTGGTGGATTATCCGTAGCATTTTCAACGGCTTGTTCTAAGCTAATAATCAATTCCTCAAAAAATTGGTTTTCATTCATTTTTCATCCATCCTCTCGGAAGTATGTGAACCCATATTATTGTGTATGGCTCTGCAGTTCCTTCAGCAGAATCTCAGCCCCTCTTGGACTTAAATACAAACCTTTCACGTAAGTGGATTCAACGTTTTCGTTCAGGATTTCTCCAGTTACGGCACAAGTGCGATCGGTCTGGTATTTTTTGAGAATGATTTTATCGTCTTCAAGAAAAATTTCCATCGGATCACCCACCGAAACGCCCAGGGATCTTCTCAACTCGATTGGTGTGACAATGCGGCCTAACTGATCAACTTTCCTCACAATACCGGTACTTTTCATCATAAGACTCCTTCATTTCTATAATCATCATACTCTTACTCATTCTACCTATTCGTGAAGCAACGCGTCCAATTTATGAACCGCTTGGAAGAGATTTTAGTCAGAGGAGAAATCAACTGATACAAAGATTTTCACGACGGTCATTCCAGTCAAATGCTCACTTTAGAATACGAAAAAACAGGTGCAGCCCCTTGAAGAGCGTGCACCTGTTTGCTTATTCGTAAATATCTTTTCGGTGTCCAACATCGATAATGGTAATAATGATTTTTTCATCTTCGATCAACGCCAGAATACGGTAATCACCGACCCGGTAACGCCACTTGCCTTTGTGGTTTGCAACCAACGCCTTGCCCTGTGTTCGTGGATCGTCGGTATCCTGCAGGTTCTTTTCGATCCAGCCAATCAGGAGAGAGGCTTGGTACCGGTCCATCTTTTTTAATTTCTTCAACGCGGCATCTGAGAAATGAACAGCATACATCGTCGGTTATAAACCCAATTCTTTTTTGACATCATCTAAGGAATGGGTTTTTTCCATAGTGGCAAGGACCCGGTCAAAGTTCTCCACATCCAATTCATCTTCAATCTTCTCGATGACGGCATTCCTCATCAAGTCCGAAACAGATGTGTTTTTCAGTTTGGCGTAATCGCGGATGAGTTTGCTGTCGCGGTCATCTACCCGCAAGGAAATAGTGGCCATGGTAAAACCTCCTTCAACTCTTTGTAATACATTGTATTACAAATTTCAATGTTTGTAAAATGATAGATTCCGAATCTCTTTGTATAAAGAATTTAGAGGTTCTGTGCATACGAGTAAGTTATTGAAAATAATAGAGGATTATCTAAATCTAAATGAGTGTTATAATTGTTCTGTTTAAAATATTTAAAATTTTATAAGTTTTCAAGTGAATAAATTGCGGGGTGTTAAAATTGAATTTTACAGAAGTTATTGAAGAAATACAGACTGGAATCGCCGAGAAAAGAGTCAATTTTTTAGTGGGCTCAGGAGCATCTTATCCATATTTTCCAACGTTAAATAATATTGAATCTATATTAACTGAACAAAATCTAAATAATAACGACAGAAATTTAGTATATCTATTTTATTTTCTAGAAGTAATCAATAAAAATCTTGAACTTCATAACCTTTTTGTTAAGAGATTTCACTTTGTAGCTGAAGCAACAGAAGAGGTTTATAAAATAAAAGAAAACTACTTATATTTTGTAACTAATCTTGTAAATAAAATGAGTAAAAGAAACGCTCGAATTTCACCAACGAGGGCTAATATCTTCACTACTAATTATGATTTGTTTTTTGAAATTGCTATAGACAATGAAATTGCACAGAATCCTTCCGCAATTTTTAACGATGGTGGAAGTGGGGTTTTCAATAGATATTTAAGTTCGGACAATTACCATAAAACTGTATCTCGTAATGGAGCTTTTGATAATTATCATATAGAGCTGCCAACGATAAATTTAATGAAATGTCATGGATCAGTAAATTGGGAGAAAAGAGAAATTTTAAAGAATGACAAAATAGCAATTAATAATAATTTAAGTTTATTGGATCAAATAGAAAGGCAAGCTCTTAGTATTAATTTATTAGAAGCTGAAATCGAAAAAATAAAAAACTTTTTAAATAATCCTGAGTCTATTTCTTTAGGTGAGTTTAAAGAGATTTCAGAAAACTACAAGAAAGAATTAAGTAGATTTTTCGACTTATATCAACAGCTAATGATCATTAATCCTGAAAAAACTAAGTTCAAAAATACATTAATAGAAGAGCACTATTACAGTATGCTTCGTTTACTAAGTTATGAGCTTGAAAGGGACCAGTCTATTCTAATTGTATTTGGTTTTTCCTTTGCAGATGAGCATGTTAGAAATTTAATAAAGCGCTCTATTTATAATCCAGGTTTGAAAGTTTATATCTTTGTTTATAGACATGGAGAAAAAGAATCTATGACTAATCTGCTAGAGTGTCGCAATTTAAAGAATATTGAAGTTATAGAGCCAGAAGACGAAACGAAAAATTTAGATTTTAAGTATTTAAATGAATTAATTTTTGGGGGCTTAACTAAATGAAGAGCTCTTTACAAATTGGTGATGTTGTTGAAGTGAGAGGAACAAGGATAAAAGTCCAAGTTGAAAAAGAGATGAATCACTCGACTTTAATTCATCATGGACAAGTAATTAATAATGTTACAGTCAACGCCTTCATAATCATAAAGAAGGGAATAGTTGATATAGTAGGTAAAATTGATGCGGAGTATATAGAAGATTTATTGAATAGAAAAATTAGTTTTGAAAAAGATCAACGCTATACAAAAAATTCAATCTCCAGAGTATTAGAAATTCAGATTGTAGGGTTCTTTTCTAATGAAAGATTTTTAAATGGGGTTAGACATCTCCCTATGATAGGGAATATTGCGCATATTCCAACTAATGAGGAAATTGCTAGTATTTTTTCAGGAATTAGAAGTAATTCTCAAATACAAAACCATGGAATTTGTATTGGAAAATCTATTTATGAAGATATATCTGTCTCTCTGCCATTGAATTCAATTTTTTCTTCTCATATAGGTATATTTGGTAATACGGGGAGTGGTAAATCAAATACATTAGCAAAGCTATATACTGAACTATTTAGGAAAGTTGATACTGACAATATACACCAAACTAGTAAGTTTCATCTTATTGATTTTAATGGAGAGTATGCTCATTCCGGGATCTTTGGCTTACCTGATGAGAAGACAAAAGTTTTTCATCTCTCAACAAAAGAAAACGGAGAAAGGGAAAAAATAAAAATTAGTTCAGATCATTTTTACAATGAAGAAATCCTTTCAATCCTTTTTAGCGCGACTCCTCAAACACAAAAACCATTTTTAAAAAGAATTTTGCAAGGAATAAAAAGAGAAGAAGAAGCCGGATATGAACTAAAGCATTGGTTACCATACTTATATGCCAAAGCGATTTCAGGTTCTTCAAGAGAAACAGTCGAATACATAAGAGAGATAATAGAAATTTCTTTTACAAAAGAAGAAACTGACGACTTCTTTAACATAACTCAAACGATTAAATTGTACGCAAATGGTACTTGGAAATGTGAAGGTGGTTTTATTAATGATATTGAATCGGTTCTAAGTGGTGCAAGAAGCGATGATTCAGGATATAACGAATTGAAAAATATAGTGAGAGACTCAAATTTGTTTCAAGATACATGGTTTAAACAGTTAATATTTCGCTCTCGGTTACAGTTAGCTAGCGACTTATTAAACAAATTTGCTCAGTATGAACATATTAATCCGCTTATTCACAGAATTGAATCAAAGGTTAGGGAGCTTGAAAGAGTTTTTGAACTTGCTAACTTAAGTGAAGAAATTGAAGAAAATTTATTAACTATTTATTCTTTTAGAGATGTAAACATTGATATTAAAAAAATTCTCCCAACTATAATCACAAAAATGATTTTCGACAAACATAAGCAAGATACTAGTCAAGATCATATCAATAAAACTGTTCACTTAATAATTGATGAAGCTCATAATATCCTGTCTAGCCAATCAAAAAGAGAAGGGAACGAATGGCATGATTACAGGTTAGACTTATTTGAAGAAATTATAAAAGAAGGTCGTAAGTTTGGATTCTTTTTAACTATTAGTAGTCAAAGGCCATCCGACATTTCTTCCACAATAGTTTCTCAGATACATAATTATTTTTTACATCGATTAGTGAATCATCGAGACTTAGAACTTATTGATACAACTATATCCTCTTTAGATCGAGTTTCTAAAAATGCTATTCCTACTTTAGCTAGTGGTATGTGTATTGTTACCGGAACGGCTTTAGTTATGCCAGTATTTCTTTCTATAGAACAAGTATTAAAGAGTCAACGGCCAAACAGTGAAGATGTTATTCTCACAGATTTGTGGAGATATGAAGGCTAAAATAATATGCATATAAAAAAGAAACCTTAGTCAATTATCACTGAGGTTTCTTTTTATAGCTTGCAGTAACTACTGATAAGAGAAAATCATTTTAAGTAATAAATCTAAATACCAGTAAATTTCAAGTGACCCCAGGAACAATTTCATACAATTCTATTTTTTTATTTCCTAGACATAGATATAAGTAAGCGAGGTCTATATTGATATGGTAAAATTTACTACAGATAAAGGGTTTTGAGAAAAATTATACGTTTATTTTCTATTAAGAGGAGAGCTGGATTATGCATAACTATATTTTTAACAGAAAAGTATTAAATAATCGTTTGAAGAACTTTACAAAATACGATATCGAAAACTACGATAATAAATATAAAAGAATGTGTAATTGGGCATACATACTTGAACAAAAAGGATTAGATAAAACAAGAGAAGAGGAACTTCAGGGAATATTTATTTATCAAGTATTCACAGAAGTATTAGGGTATAAAGACCGCATTAACCATAAAATCTGGAATGTTCAACAGGAAAACAAAACTGAAATGGATGCCACCAAAGCCGACGGTGGGCTAGGCTTCTTTTCATCGGATTTTGAAGATGTAAGGGCTATTATCGAACTCAAAGATGCAAGAACAAATTTAGATGCCAAACAAAAAAGAACTAGTGGAGACACTCCTGTTTCCCAAGCCTTTATGTATTCTTCTAAAATAAAAAGTGTACGATGGGTGATTGTGTCTAACTTCAAAGAGATACGTCTATATAATTCATTAACACAAACAGAATATGAATCATTTTCTGTTCTTGAAATGCGAAAAAATGAAGAAGAGTTCCTACGTTTTGTGTATTTAATGCGCAGCGAATTTTTATTGAAGCGAGACGGTAAATCCGATTTAGATTTATTATATGAAACAAATGAGAAGGAAGAAAAAAAGATAACGACTGATTTTTATAATCTTTATAGAAAGACTCGTATCAATTTTTACGAACACCTTGTTAAATACAATCCGGAGGTTGATGAATTAACATTATTTTCAAAGACGCAATTAATATTAGATCGCTGTCTTTTTATATTCTTCTGTGAAGATAGTCATTTGTTAAAAGAACATACTTTTGCAAATTTAATTGAAAAAGCTAAAGGCAGTTACGCTGTCAGTGACGAAAAGATATGGCCAGAACTTATGGGACTATTTAATTCTATTGATAAAGGGAATCCTTATCATGAAATTAATCGTTTTAATGGTGGACTATTTAAACAGGATGATGTATTAGAAAACTTAACTATTAAAGATGAATTTCTTGAGAGTTTTTCTAAGATGGCAGAATTTGATTTTGAATCTGAACTATCTGCGACTATTTTAGGTTATATATTCGAACAATCTATCTCTGATATTGAAGAGTTTAAGAAAGAACTTCGAGGAGAAATTCAAGACAAAACTCAAACGAAACGAAAGAAAGATGGAATATTTTATACATCACCTGGTATTGTGAAATACTTACTTGAAGAAAGTTTATTTAAATGGATTGAAGATAAAGAGAAAGAACTTAAAATCGATAAATTTGTGGAACTAACAGATGACTTTATGGAAAAAGCCTTAGCAAAAGGAAATACAAGTGAAAAAAAAGCTTTGAAAAAACAAATCAAGGCATATGAAGATTTGTTATTGAAAGTTCGAGATATAACTATATTAGATCCAGCAGTCGGCTCTGGAGCATTTTTGAATGGGGCATTTTCATTATTGCTCCAAAAAGGAGAAATAATTAACGAGGAAGTTGTAAAAAGGGCTGACAGATTTGCCATGTTTGATATTCAAAAAAATATTCTACAAAACAACTTATTCGGAGTTGATTTGAACTCTGAAAGTGTTGAACTAGCAAGGTTAGCACTATGGCTTCGAACAGCAAATAAAAGAGATCCATTAACTTCTTTAGATAACAATATTCAAACTGGAAATTCTTTAATTGAAGACTCAGCAGTATCTGATTTATCTTTTAATTGGATGGAGCGTTTTCCGAGAAATCAAGACGGATTTGATGTAATTGTTGGAAATCCACCATATGTGTTTGCACGAAACCAAGGATTTACTGAAAAGGAAAAATTGTACTTTGGAAAGGAAGAAAATTATAGATTAGCAAAATATCAATTAAACACCTATTTATTATTTATTGAAAGAGCCTATAAACTATTGAAGCCTAATGGCTGGTTTGCTTTTATCGTTCCGAATACGTGTTTGACAATTGATAGTTACTCGAAGCTAAGAGAGTTTTTACTTACAATGGTGGGAGAACTCAAAATCGTAAATATTTACGACAAGTTATTTGCAGATGCTAACGTAGATTGTTGTTTTATTATATTTAAGAAAACATCACCTACTACAGTAACTTTAGGGGAGTATCGTGATGAAGTTATTTTAACGGTAGCAGAAGTTAAACCAGAAGAATTATTAAATACAAAAGGTAGTATTATTAACATCGCTCTGATGAAGAATAAGAGCACGCAGGATTTAGTAGAAAAAATTAATCAAAAAGGCATTCAACTGATTGAAGCTGCAGATGTAAAATCCGGATTGAAGGCTTACGAGGTCGGAAAAGGAACTCCTCCTCAAACTAAAGAGCAAAAAGATAATAGAGTTTATCATTCTAAAAATAAAGAGACAGATAATCATATTATGTATTTAGAAGGGAAAGATGTATGCCGTTATTATATTGAGTGGGGTGGACAATATTTACAATATGGCACAAACCTTGCGGGTCCAAGGAAGAGTGAGATGTTCATTAACGAACGTATATTAGTCCGACAAATACCTACCAAAGGAAAGTATGCAATTAATGCTGTTTATACAGATAAACACTTATTAAATGACATTAATTCTATGGTGATTTTCGATTTTAATAAAGATCCATATTTTCTATTGGGAGCATTAAATTCTAAAATTATTACATTTTGGTTCATTAATTACTTTGACAAGTTTCAACGCAAGCTATTTCCACAATTTAAAGTAAAAGAACTCAAGTTATTTCCGATGCCACCGAAATACGAAAAAGAAATTAGTTTAAAGACAAAAGAATTAGTGAAAGCTTATAGAGAAGTAGCCAGGGTAATAGCAACAGTTAACCGGTTGATAGAATCTCAAATTGGAGTCCTTGATAAATCTATTGATAAAAATAAGTGGTCGGAATTAACTGATACAACATTTATCAAATTAATTGAAAGTAAGAAAAAAATTAATATGAATGAAAAAAGTGACTGGTTAGATTTTTTTACTAAACAAAGAGCTAATTCTTTATCTTATGAAAAAAGTATAGAAAAATTAAATTTAGAATTGGATGAGCTTATAGGTAAATCCTTTGATTTAACCGAAAATGAATTAAAATTCATTGATGAACAACTAGAAGAATTTTTAGCACTATAAAATAGAATGTGAATTAGAAATTAGACTATTGAAAAGCTAGATATTATTCCTTTAAGAACGAACAGCGACTACAGCTGTTAATGAGAATCTACCTTCTATTTAAAATAAGTTAAAATTTCATAGGAAAGAGTGTTTGTCTAAAAAATATTACGTATAAATAACCTCTCAAAAACGATAGTTTATGAGACTACTGTAAATGGGAGATTATATTATCGTTTTGGACAAGTATGTTTTCTCAAAACTTATTTCAAATTCAGTCTTTCAATAACATAAAAGCCAACTCCTATGAACTGCATTTTCATTGCAGCACAAAATTGGAGTTGGCTTTTTAATTTACAGAGTAAGCTGTGGATTTCCTTATTCATTTGGCTGGGAGGCGTAATCAATCTCTTCGGTATCATCTGGATCAATCAACTTTATCTTTTCCCCGTTTGCACCTATCCGATAGTAACCTGAATTGTCCTGATGAAAAGATCCACCACATTTTTCGATATACGCCTTTCCATAGTCACTTTCAAAGTTAAAGGGATTCAGCCCTAAAGATTTTTCAGCTTCAGATATTGCGAGCTGCACAAAGTCGGCAGCTAAGTTAGATCGATTTGTTTCCAGCAATTTAGCGATGTACTGAAGCCGGAAATTCGTCTCATTTTCAAGGGAAATTGAAAATTTAACAGGTTTAGGTGCTTTCGAAAAATTCAATTCTTCTACGCGTTCTTCTACATAATTTTTTATAATACTCATTCTTTAAACCTCCAAATATAATATCTGAAATAATTTTTTAAATATTATTTACATTATTATTTCATATAACTATAATTAGAGTCAATTACATATTGTGGAATTAGTAGGAGGGAACTATGAAATTTAAATTACCTTATGGTCTCCAAGACGGGAAACTCATGCATATCTCAGCGGTAGATAAAGGGTTGAAATGTGGTTGCGTTTGCCCCGCTTGTAAGCATCCTTTAATCGCAAGAAAAGGAGAAAAGACAGTCCATCATTTTGCTCACGCTAATTTAGCAGAATGCGCTAAAGGGATGGAAACAGCTTTGCATTTATCAGCTAAAGAAATCCTTGAAAGACGTAAGGAAATTCTTTTGCCTAAAGTAGAGGTGGAATTCAATAGTTATAGACCCAACTGGCTCATTTCAGAGGAACGACTTATTCAGTTTGATGATGTCAAACTGGAATATAGAATGGATGCTATCGTTCCTGATGTCATCGTTTGGATAAAAGGAAGACCTTTGATGATAGAAGTGACCGTTACACATAAAACAGATGAAACAAAAATAGATAAAATAAAAAAACTTGGCATTTCCAGTCTCGAAATCGATTTAAGTGCGGTCAAAAGAGAGATTTCCCTTATCGAACTGGAACTTATTCTGATTGAAGAAACTGGTTATAAAAAATGGCTACATAATGAAAAAACAGATTTTTATAAGGCGAGAGCTCTGACTTTCGCTGAAGTGAAAAAACCAATCGAACGAAATTGGGCTAAACATGTCGATGGGTGTCCTATTCGATCGAGAGTGTACCGGGGAAAACCCTATGCGAACGTCATCGATGACTGCTTATCTTGTGAGTACTGTTTACATATAGAAGATGGGGAGACCGGGATAGGGAACATTCATTGCAGCGGTTCCTCCGGAATAAAAGAACTTGCAGATTTACAGAGAAGATAAAGAATCTGGAGGAATTATTGAAAAAAGGAGGAAATTTTATGAATTACGCCATCCATAGCTTGGATCGTACCGAGGAATTTATCAGTCAGCTTCTTGAGAGTCAGACAATCGAAGAATTAAAAAAAGTGGCAGATAAAAGTACTTATGAATGCCCATATTGCCAGGAAACTTTATATGTTCGTGGAGGGAATATACGTGAATGTCACTTTTCCCATCTGCATAACGAAGCTTGTAATCCCGCCAAGCAAGTCAGAAAATCCTACCGGCAATACCAAAAACAAATTAAACGTGAATCAACGAAGCATTCGGTTTTAGTCAGTATAGTAAAAGATGAATTGAAAACGGCTGCCATCGGAAAAGAAAATATTGAAATTGTAGAAGGGTATCGAGTAGAAAAGTTCAAGAAGCACTATCCGGACCTTTACGTTTGTATCGGTAGCCGTGAGTGGGCCATTACCATCTTGACTGAGTTGACCGAAAACGAAAATAATACATACGCCCAAAACTTCAGGGAAAGACATCGCTATTTTCAGGAGAATGGATTAGAAACTTTATGGCTGTTTGATAAAGCGAATTTTGCTACTGAAAAAGCTAAAAGAAGCCTTGTCATGTGGGAAATTGAATACCTGAGTTCGAGGGAAAGCAAAGAGGATCTGGAATGGAAGGAATCCATTAGCCAGTACGCAGACCGATATGACTTGTTTAAACTGTTAGAATATCCGATGGTCGATGTCGGTAAGGAACTGCTGGTCAAAAGTATTTATTACATAGCACAGATAGAAGAAAAGAATGCAATCCGGGTTTACCGATATATTGATGACTCGGATAAGGGGCCATATCGTGGGTTTTTAATTGGAGAAACTTCTACTGTTCCATTCAGTCAAGCCCTTCAAATTGAGTGGGAATCTTTCCGGCTGAGTGATTCAGAAAACGAAAGAAAGATGAGGACGGAACTGAAAGAAGAATTTCTAAAATCCCAGGAAGAGACGAAAGAAAGAGCCAAAAAAATTGAAGAAGAGGAAGCTACCAGAAAACAGTTTTTGGCCAAAGAAAGAGAAATAAAAGAAGAAACAGAACGAAAGAAACAACAGGAAGAAGCGATTGAGCAAAATCAACGACCTGAATACCTTTTCAACAAAAGTAATCAAAACAGCTATAACTACAACGGGAATTCAGCTTATATAACCAGTTATGGAGAGTACGAACTGGACAATCATTGGCGTAAGATCAATCAAGAAAAAAGAAGGAAGCTGCCCAAAAAGCTGACGTCAATCATCCAAGTGCCCGAAAAAAAGTATAGGGAATTTGTAGAACGACTTTTAACTATTCGAATTGAAGGAGAAATTTACATCCAATCGCCAAATATATGGTGGAGAAAAATCATGTTAGATTGGTTGGAAGAGAATTATTTTGAAGAAGACTGGACGGTTTCAGTACAGGATATGTTCGATAGGTTGCAGAAATCTAATGTGGAATTCTCTGCAAATGGCACCACTCTTTTAAAATATCCCATTAGAAATTTTTTATCAGCTTACAATAAAGCACTTAAAGAATTGAAGGTTAAAAATCAGCTGATAATTGCCGATTAAGAGAAAGTGCGGCAAGTCGCTGGCTTATAATGATTTGATTTTTAATATAATTTAGCTTACGTGTTGTGGTGTTGGAAAGGAAGGGAGGTGTTCTCTTCTTTTTCTTAAAGCTAAGAGGGGGAACGGCTTTGAATATATTTGATGGATTAGAACTCGGAATCGATTTGTTTTGGAGCATAATAACTGCAGAGCCATTATTGACAGGAACGCTTGTCTTGTTATTTATAGGATCTTATTCGGTCGTCTTTATCAAGGATATATTGTGGGAGCGAAAGTTGAAAAAGTCTGGAATTCTGCAAATTGATGAAATGACGGGGAGGGAATTTGAAGAATACTTACGCGTTTTATTCCTTGAAAGAGGCTACCGCGTTCGATTGACAAAGAAGACGGGCGACTATGGAGTAGATCTGGTATTATCTTCAAAAAACCGAAAGATTATCGTGCAAGCAAAACGCTATAAAAAGAATGTGGGCATAAAAGCAGTACAAGAGATTTCGGCTGCCAAAAATCATTATCAAGCGGATGAATGCTGGGTCGTCACAAATAGCCATTTCACGGATCCTGCGAGAAACTTAGCTAAATCCAACCAAGTCCGGCTAGTGGATCGGCCACTGTTGATGAAGTGGATGTTGGAGATGAAGAAAAACGATAAAAAGAGCTCAGCAGGTAGATCATCGATTTCCCAAGAAGAAAGTGGAGAAAGTGGCAGCTGAGTTTACAGCTGATTTACCTTCAAAAGCGAATGAGTATAGTAAAAGGTCTGCTGTATTTTTCAGCAGACCTTTTACTTTTCTATAACCAAGCTTTCCAATCGCTTGGAAAACCTAGATGTCTCGTATCAATATATTCATGATACTCCTCTATCAAGAGCGCTAAAGAATCTACGAAAATTCCCCGTTCCTGGTCGTTTAGTAATTTACAGGCTACAAGGATTGTAGCAAAAACTTCATCGTTTTGGACTTCTCCCTGCAACTCATCAAACAGCTGAGGACGTATCGTCAATTTTTTCCCGTATAGTCTTCCGTGATGAGCACATGTATTTCGAATGGTCGTCAGGGTATGTAGCCAACTCTGTGTATAGACAAAAGGAACATTATAATACTCTTTAGAGATAGCCGATTTATCTTTGTTCTTAAGGTTTTTAAACAGCATAGATAAAGTCGAAAAAGACAATACCTCAACTGCAACCCAAATTGGAAATACTCCTTGATACTTGGATTGATGATGTGCCACAAACAATTCTGTTCTATTATCCTTATAAAAACGGTTTAGGTTCGTTAACAGTTTTTCGTGATACACAGGGCTATTAAAGTGTTTAGCTTCTTTATATCCGAGGGGGCCGTATGTATGGGCGTGATAGTAAGCTATATGGGTTCGAAAGGCAATTTCAATACTCTCAATAATCCCGATCAGTAATTGCCGTAACTTTTTATCAAATTCGTACAGTGCAACTAGCCGATCAAATGTAGTGCCGGGCAAGTATTGATCCTGTCGTTCAGGGTTTTTCAAGGTTAATCCATACGCGGTCAGACGATAGTAATTGATTCTTTGCAGAGTGGAAATTGCTTCTTGGGAATCTTTTACTTCTATCCCCCGTTGCTTAAGAATTGCGAGTTGTTCTTCAAATGTCTTTGCTTGTTTAATGCGAATTGGTTCTGGGACATCCATGACCAAAAACCTCCATATACAAAAAAACGACCCACCGTGGTCCGCATTGTTAAGAGGCGTGGTGGGTTCTATTATTTATATTATAGGACTTATCGTTGAAACTGTCTATAATGAGTTATTATATTATAAAAAAACTCTATATATAGTACGTCGTTTTCTTTCTGACACTTTATATTGTGTTTTTTGAATAGGGAGATTATCATTAAAGAGTAGGAGGAAGAAAAAAGTCTGAAGATGTGGCTTCATCTTCAGACGTCTAAATAAATACCTTTACATGAAGCTTATCAGCTTCCTCCTACTTTGAAAATCCGGAACTGACGTTCTTAAGAAAGGAGGAGACCTAATGGCTAAACATAAAGGTGGAATAGTAGGTGGAGCTGCTAGAATCTTAGCAAGCAAATCTTCTACTTCGAAACAAAAAAGCCGGGCAGCTGGAATATTGAAACGTCACCAAGATGCCAAGCATTGATTTATGTTTAAAGGACAAAACGCTGAGCTTTGAAATTGAAGTTTCAGCGTTTTGAAATTTAATTTTCTTCTATAGTATATAATTCTAATCAATTTCTTATCTAATACTTTCAAAGAGCGAAAAAATCGGATAAGTTGAAAAACTATCTCTATCTTTTTCGGGGAGTTTAGTGAAATGGTAATTTGATTCATTTTTGTTACCTAATAAAACATTTACACCAAATAAGATTTGGTGATTATCCGGGTGAGCATGCTTTATGTCTAAGAGTCTTTGTATATCAACCTCATCCAAAGAGTCATTTAACCGTAACTTAATTTGTATTAGGTTGAGTTCATAAATAACCTCAGGATCTTTCTTTTTCTCAAAGATAAATTTAGCTAATTCGAGAAGGTCCTTCCTTTTTAAAGAGTCATAGGATTTTATGCAATTGAGACAAAAGTGATTCGTTAACTCGGATATTTGATCATTTATAAAAGGATTAATTTTTTCGAAGGAACTTTTTATTACATCCGTCTTTAAGTTAATAGAGTGGGTAAGCATTTTTTCAGATGCTAATATGTAAATTGAATGTGGAGTTCTCTCTTCATTTTCATTTTCACTTACAGCGATAGCCGTTTCTGATAATGCAGGAGAAAAAGCATTAATAAATTTTGGCTGTTTAGTAGGATTATAGAATGCTGCCACTCCTAAATCGCCAATGTTTATATTAACAAATCCGCCGCTTTGGGGAAGTTTTACACTTACTTGTGAGTAATCTTTTTCGAGAAACAATTGGTTTAAAAGGTTTATATCTTTCACTATAGTTTCAAAATCGCCAGGAACAACTTTATCAAAAGGAATCCCTACTTCTTCAAAGGTGGGTATACTTTCAGTGAAAAATGAGTAGTATGCTTTTATACTTTCTGCTATCTCTATAGTTGAATTCTCTTCAATATTTGCTTGGATTGTTTGATCCATAAAAGTAGCAGTATGTCCTTCAAGAAGATCAATGAAGAAAGGAAGAACTTTGAGCATGCTATTCAGTGAATTGAATGCTTCTAGAGTTACCTTGAATCTGCTTCCATCTTCTTTATAGGTTAGGCGAAGTGAACTTTCATAGACTCTGGTAGTAAAACCATCCTTATTTTTTATATATTCACTCCAAAACCGGTATTCTTTATTATTAATTAATATCTTTTCCTCTGTCTTAATTGTATAAGTATCCAGCCTCATATTAGAGCGAAGGGGAAAATCAATTCCATCTCTTTCTCCGTATAACGCAAAGTCGTGTTGGAAAATCTCACTAATATTTGAATCTGTTAATGTAAGACTACTAGCTTTCAAAATTGAATATTCTGCCTCCAAATTTTTTTCGTGCTCAACTAACACTAAAGGTTGCCGTTTCTTTTCCCTTAAGAATAGGCGACACACACGATATAAAGACGTTTCCTCTAAAGCTCTAAGTTCAACCGATTTTGACTTTTTCCCTAGCTTTTTTCCATCATGGTTTAGGATTGAATATATTTCCAGTGGTAGTAACTGTTTGTAAAAAATTTTAGAATCACCATTTTCTAATAATTCTACAACAAAATATAACACCCCTTGATTATCGTAGTAATTCTTTAAGTGATTCATTTTGATAGGATATGATCTTGTTTTATCAGAAAATTCCTTAACTACTTTTCCTTTTATTTGAACAGGAACCTTTCCAATTAATGTTTCTATAGTTTCTCGAGTCTCTTTGAAAACTTGTATTTCTCCATCAAAAGAAATTGATTTGTCATTCTCAGGTATTTCAGGTTTTAACATAGAGTCAACTCGGTCAGCTATCTCATTAACGGCTTTAACAGCTAAACGTTCAATTTTTGAACTGTCCAAATTCCTCACCCTTTTTTTACAGATTCTTTTTCAATTTCCCTTACTAATCTGTAGAAACTTGTTTTCTTAATTCCGGCTTCCTGCATGGCTGCAACAGCAGTTAACTCTCCTGTTTTCCATCTTCTATAAACCTCTTTGAATTCCTCTGAAACATAAACTGCTGGTCTGCCAAACTGGATGCCGTTTTGCAGAGCCAAATCGATTCCTTCACGCTGCCGTTTTCGAATGCGTTCCCGTTCCTCTTCGGCCATCCACGATAGGATTTGCAAAACCAGATCCGCAATAAATGTCCCCATGCTGTCTTTATACTGGGTCGTATCCAATAACGGCATATCCAACACCACGATATCGGCTTCAATATTTTTCGTGAGATCATTCCATTCCTGGAGGATCTCTTCTTTGTTTCGGCCAAACCGGTCCAGTGAGTGAATATATAAAATATCTCCTTTTCGAATAACCCGTTTGAGTAACTGATAGTTTGCTCGTTCAAAGTTTTTTCCACTTTGCTTGTCCAAATAAATGTCCCGTTCAGTGATGCCCATTTTCCGCATGGCTTCCAATTGGCGGCCTTCGTTTTGATCTTTGCTGCTGACACGTATGTAACCAAATTTGCGGTGTTCCATAATTCACCTCTATAAACGATTGTTTCTTCTCATTATACCTGAAAAGCGTTCGTAAAAGTGTATGCAATTTCGCGAACGTTCGTAAAGTCATTTGACACGTTTACGAACGCTCTTTTTGGCCATTTTCGGCTGTTTTCAAAGCGTTCGTAAAAGTGTACTTTTACGAACG
>NZ_JBXYIF010000127.1:0-267 GCF_057369535.1 Planococcus sp. RAB007_Raresut | reverse complement strand
CATCGATTGAAGACGTCAACGTCCTGATCCACGAGCTCGCCCACGCAGAGCTCCACAACCAGGAACGGAATCTTGCACGAGACCAACCGCTCACGGCACCCGAGAAGGAGTTCCAGGCCGAGATGGTCGCTTATGTCGTCTCCCATCAACTAGGGTTCCCAACGGATGTCTTCTCGCTCTCTTATCTGGCCGGTTGGACGAAAGACAAGGAACTACACGACAAAGAACAGCTGTTGCAGGAGGTCCATCAGACATCTGCCACTTTCC
>NZ_JBXYIF010000126.1:0-268 GCF_057369535.1 Planococcus sp. RAB007_Raresut | reverse complement strand
AAAAGGCAGCCATCGCGGCTGCCTATTTACATATCAAATTCATCGTCAGGTAGAAGCGGCAGTCCGACAGTGACAGTCGTTCCTTGTCCGACTTCAGAGCTGAAATGAAGAGACCCTTCATGACGCTCGATAATGTGCTTCGCAATGGCCAAACCGAGGCCGGTCCCGCCATCTTTTCGTGCCCGTGATTTATTGACACGATAGAAGCGTTCCGTCAATTTGTCTAAATCTTCTTTCGGGATGCCTCGAGCTTCGTCACGTATTTCCG
>NZ_JBXYIF010000125.1:0-268 GCF_057369535.1 Planococcus sp. RAB007_Raresut | reverse complement strand
TGACGACCTGTCAAAGGTTGTAGGTTATTTTCCTTAAAAACTATTCAAAAACGGGAAGCATGTCGCTTCCCGTTCAAATTAGTCTTCGTAGCGGATGAGTGAGAACACGTCGTATCCTTCGAGACGCTCACGTCCACCAAGTCCATCGAGTTCAATCAAGAACCCGATTCCCCCAACAACTCCACCGAGTTGTTCAATCATTTTAATCGTCGCTTCAATCGTACCACCTGTTGCGAGCAAGTCATCCAAGATGACGACTTGTTGTCCA
>NZ_JBXYIF010000124.1:0-268 GCF_057369535.1 Planococcus sp. RAB007_Raresut | reverse complement strand
CACCCATGGTCACGAAGACCATATCGGTGGACTCAGCTACGTCTTACGCGACTTGAAACACGTCCCAGTTTACGGGACGAAATTGACCCTCGGGTTGATTGAATTGAAATTAAAAGAGGCCGGTTTGTTGAAAGAAGTCGACCTTCGCATGATTGATGCCAAAACGAAATTGACTATCGCTGATCATTTCATCACGTTTTTCCGCGTCTATCACTCGATTCCCGACTGCGTCGGCGTATGTATTCAAACGTCTCAAGGTGCGATCGTC
>NZ_JBXYIF010000123.1:0-268 GCF_057369535.1 Planococcus sp. RAB007_Raresut | reverse complement strand
ATTCTGCCTTGAGCGTTATAACTCACATTGCGACATTGGTTTTTTAGCTAATTAGGCAAGGCAGGGTAGAAATCTAAACAAACCCTTAGTTGTAGTTTTTTTTGGGAAAATTTGTTAAGAAGTTGTAATAGTAGGTCACTGTACTTGACAAGCTAGTGATTATTGAACAGCATCCTAAACATCAGTAGTTTTAAAAATCAGGGCAGTAACGGGCTGAAGTAACTGCCATTAATATATTAGGAAATCTAAAGGTCATGGCCTCATTTGA
>NZ_JBXYIF010000122.1:0-269 GCF_057369535.1 Planococcus sp. RAB007_Raresut | reverse complement strand
CGATGATTTGAGATACCTGCACCCCTCCATTAACGGCATCCATTTGCTTCCGGAATGGCGCTTCTTGCAACACGGTCATCTTTCGTGTGTATGGTTGCCACTCTCCGTCCACGAGTCTCCCGCGAGTCGTCTGAGCGTTGGCGATGTTCGCCGACACGGTATCCATTCGTAGCCGTTGTGACGTCAACGCTGAAGCTGAAATATGAAAACTATCAAACATTCCCATTGATTACCGACCGCCCCGAATAACAGATTTTAAACCCCCGAGC
>NZ_JBXYIF010000121.1:0-269 GCF_057369535.1 Planococcus sp. RAB007_Raresut | reverse complement strand
GTGGTACATGTGTTGTGATTGAAGATCTCGCAGATGCGATTAAATCAGGTCACCTTGCAGGTGCAGCGGTTGTCGTATTCCCGAAAGAGCCTAAAGCCAATGGTGAAGAGTTTGTTTCACCACTACGTGGTTTAGACAACGTGATCTTGACTCCACACGTTGGTGGTTCAACCATGGAAGCGCAAGCGAACATTGGTTTAGAAGTAGCTGAGAAATTTGTTGCATATTCAGACAAAGGTATGACGCTTTCTGCGGTGAACTTCCCTGAA
>NZ_JBXYIF010000120.1:0-269 GCF_057369535.1 Planococcus sp. RAB007_Raresut | reverse complement strand
ATACGACTCGATGGCAATCATCGAGAACAAAAGCTCGAGTGACACGACGAGCAAATCAAAGCAAATCAATCGCCACATAATCGGGAACGGGATCCGTACTCCAACCATGAAGAAGGATAAAGCGAAACTCATCATAAGGACAAGGAACAGAGTCCCCAAAAAGGCTACCATCGCCCATCCTTGTTGCATCAAATGAATCGGCTCTCCGATCCGTCCACCGAGAGCGATATAGGCGAGCCCCGGCAACAGAACGAGCAGACATTCAATCA
>NZ_JBXYIF010000119.1:0-270 GCF_057369535.1 Planococcus sp. RAB007_Raresut | reverse complement strand
ATGGCAGTCGACGTCACCGAGGCGGAAGCCGCCAACGAATTGATGCGGCTGGCGAAGCAGATCGCGCATCACGACCGGCTTTATCATGCCGAGGACGCGCCCGGGATCAGCGATCCGGAATATGACGCGCTGGTGCGGCGCCATGCCGCGCTGGAGGCGGCGTTTCCGCACCTGGTGCGCGAGGATGCGCCCAGTCGTAAGGTGGGCCACACGGCCACCGCCTCGCCGCTGAGCAAGGTGACGCACGAGGTTCGCATGATGAGCCTCGAC
>NZ_JBXYIF010000118.1:0-270 GCF_057369535.1 Planococcus sp. RAB007_Raresut | reverse complement strand
AACCCGAGCCGATGACGTTCGTCCGCATTGTCTTCAAAGCACCCGTCGCGAGTGGCGCTCCCATGAAGAGGTCTCGCGAACGTTCACGGAGTTTCGGGATGTTCTTCTCGATGTCATCGATGACCGAACCGTTCTGTGTGACCCACCCCGCCATGCTGCTCTTCCGGCTACTGGCGCCATGATTCCCATATCCACGGTTCATGACCGTCAGGAGTTGCCGGTCCCGTTCGCGCTTCAACGCTTTCGCCGGGTTGAAATACGCGACGGTCT
>NZ_JBXYIF010000011.1:0-41273 GCF_057369535.1 Planococcus sp. RAB007_Raresut | reverse complement strand
GATTCGCTTTGATCTGCACAAGTGCTGATCAGTAGATTGTTTGTTGACGTTTTGCTGTTCAGTTTTCAAGGTTCAAAATAATATCAATGCCGTCGTTTGTGACAGCGACTTTTCAATATTACCAGCTTCTCTAAAAGATGTCAACAATGAAATTGTTTTATCTTTTCGAAGCTTGTGCGTGTATTAAAAACGCGACAAGAAATATTGTATCATTGCTTCTAAAAAAAGACAAGCATTTTTTCAAAAAAGAAAAAGCCCATTTTAAAATGGGCTTTTCTTCTGTAAAAGGTTAGTCTCTAGGACGCATTTGAGGGAATAAAAGAACGTCTCTAATTGAGGCTGAATCAGTTAACAGCATTATTAATCTGTCGATACCAATCCCTAAACCACCAGTTGGAGGCATCCCATATTCAAGTGCTTCAATAAAATCTTCATCCATCTCATGCGCTTCATCGTTGCCTTCTGCTTTTTCGATAAGTTGGGCTTCGAATCGTTGACGCTGGTCAATAGGATCATTTAATTCAGTGAAAGCATTCGCGTGCTCTCTACGTACAATAAATAATTCAAATCTGTCTGTGAAACGCTCATCTTCTGGATTCTTTTTGGCCAGAGGTGAAATTTCAACCGGATGACCATAAATAAAAGTAGGTTGTACTAGTTGTTCTTCAACTTTTTGTTCAAAGAATTCATTTAGAATATGACCCGTTTCCATAGTAGGTTTTATTTCAATATTATGCTCTTTCGCTAAAGCTTGTGCTTCTTCCTTTGTCATCGGTTTCCAGAAATCCACACCTACGTATTCTTTAACGGCATCTGCCATATGGAGACGTTTCCAGCCTGGCGCAAGGTTAATCTCTTCTCCGTTGTAACTGACAGTAGTTGTTCCAAGTACTTCTTGTGCCACATGAGCCACTAAGTTTTCGGTAAGTTCCATTACATCGTTATAGTCTGCATACGCTTCATATAGTTCAAGCATTGTAAATTCCGGGTTGTGACGAGTAGAGATCCCCTCGTTACGGAATACACGACCGATTTCATAAACTTTTTCAAGTCCACCAACAATCAGGCGCTTCAAGTGCAGTTCTATAGCGATACGGATATATAGTTCCATGTCCAATGCGTTGTGATGAGTTACGAATGGACGGGCTGCTGCTCCCCCGGCAATTGAATGCAGCATTGGCGTTTCCACTTCAAGGAAACCTAAGTTATCCAGGTAACGGCGCATTGACTGGATAATGCGGCTACGGAGAATGAAGGTCTCTTTGCTGTCTTCACTTGTGATCAAATCCAGATAGCGCTGACGGTAACGCTGCTCAACGTCTTTCAGGCCGTGGAATTTTTCCGGCAACGGACGCAAAGCTTTTGTTAGAAACTCTACTTCTTTCGCTTTTACAGATAGTTCACCTACATTAGTTTTAAAGACAGTACCCTTCACTCCGATAATGTCCCCCAAATCTGCTGTGTTGAAGAAACTGTATGCTTCTTCACCAATAGCATCTTTACGGACATATATCTGAATTTGGCCTTTTAAATCCTGAAGATGGGCAAATCCTGCTTTCCCTTTGCCTCGTTTTGTCATAATACGGCCGGCAATCACTACTTCATGCCCAGCCTCTTCCAATTCTTCTTTGGAAAATTTATCGTATTGCTGTACTATTTCTTCTGATAAATGTGTTCGTTCGAAACGAGAGCCGAATGGATCCATTCCGCTATCACGTAAAGTTTGCAACTTTTGTCGTCTCACCAATATTTGATCATTTAACTCTTCTGACATTCCCTACACTCCTTTATTTATAAAAACCACGCTCGTTCGTGTATTTATCTATTGTACACAATTTCTCTTCTTCCTACATAAAAAAAGCTGCCGGAAATTTAAGGCAGCTGAATATCCTCTGCCGACTTAACATTTCTTACAGCTTCAATTGCTATTCTATTCTTCGAGCAAAAATGAATCAACGTCGTTATAAGTTTTCCATATCTCAATGCCTTCTCTTTGAGGTTCTATAAATTCCTGTTCCGGATCAAGTTCCAGCAACGGTATTAACACAAAAGCGCGTTCATGCATTCGTGGATGCGGTATGATCAGCTTCTCTGTTTCCCATTTATCATTATTATATAGCAGGATATCCAGGTCTATTGTTCGTGGGCCCCATCTTATTACGCGTTTTCTATCTAATTTCCTTTCAATGTCCTGGCAAACTTCGAGTAATTCAAAAGCAGAAAGTGCGGTTTGCAAATAAACAACCATGTTCAAAAATGCATCTTGCTCAGTAAATCCTACGGGATCCGTTTCATATAAAGAAGAAATTTTTACAACATCGACTGTCGGATGCTTCCTTAATAAACGCACTGCCTCCCTGAGCATTCCCACACGGTCACCCAGATTCGATCCGAGCGACAAATAGCTTTTATTCATATGAATTCTCCTCTGGTGATATCGACCGCTACGGATTTGTAATGGCCAGGTATCGGCGGGTCGGGTTTAATCAATTGAATACGAATGCCTTTTACTAATGAAAAAGTGGAAAGTATCTCATTTGAAAGACGTTCTGCAACGGCTTCAAGAAGTTTTTTCGGATTACCTTCTATTACTGACTGGCATACGCTATAAACCTCGCCGTAATGGACGGTGTGCTCCAAACCGTCAGTTTCTCCCGCCTTTTTCAAATCCACAGCCAACGATACCGTTAGACGGAAACGCTGTCCGAGCTTCGTTTCTTCCGGAAAAACTCCGTGGTATCCATAGAATTCCATTTCATTCAAATGAATATAATCCATTATTCTGCCCCCTTATAGCTTATTTTGCCATTTAAGAGATCCGTCATCTTTAAAGCACGTACCGTTTCTTTAACGTCGTGAACACGAACGATGCTGCACCCTTTGCTGACTCCGTAGCAAGCTGTAGCCAGGGAACCTTCCATTCGCTCATTTACAGGAAGATCCAAAACCTTTCCAATCAATGATTTACGCGAGGTACCTAATAAAACCGGGTAGCCTAATGCGCAAAACGGTTCCAATAATTGCATCATCTCGATGTTCTGATATGTGTCTTTACCGAATCCAATGCCCGGATCAAGCCATATCTGCTCCCTTTTCACACCCGCTTCCAAAGCGATTTGAATACTTTCTTCCATATCGTTTTTCACTTCATTCCAGAAATCGGTATATGACGTATCGTTACGGTTATGCATCAAAATGATGGGCACTTTATGTTTAGCAGCAACCGCCGCTATCGCAGGATCATATTTCGCTCCCCAAATATCATTGATAATATCCGCTCCCGCAGCGATTGCAGCTGCTGCTACTTCCGATTTATATGTATCGATTGAAATAGCGATGTCCAACTCTGCTTTCAATGCCTTAATCGCAGGGACGACCCGGCTGATTTCCTCTTCGACAGAAATTTGTTTATGGCCCGGTCGAGTAGACTCCCCGCCTATATCAATAATGTCAGCGCCATCCGCCACCATCGCTTTTGCGTGTTCAACAGCATTTTCAACAAAATTATACTTGCCGCCATCCGAAAACGAATCGGGTGTTACATTCAATATACCCATCACCAGGGTTTTTCCGCTAAAATCGATTTTCAAAGCTGCCACCATCCATTTCAATAAAACATCTTTTTATTTCTCGGGAAATATTCTATGTTTCTATCTTAACGTTAATAATCTTTTTTATACCACAAAAAAGAGGCATGCGTCAGCATACCCCCTCAGTTTATCAGTTATTTTCTTCGAATTGGTATAAAGGAGTGCTCAGGTAGCGCTCGCCGTTGGACGGAAGAACTGCCAGCACTTTTTTGCCTTTGCCGAGGCGTTTCGCCAGTTGAAGAGCTGCATAGACAGCGGCACCGGAAGAAACGCCGCCAAGAATACCTTCTTCACGGGCAACTTTTCGCGCCGTTTCGTAAGACTGGTCATTGGATACTTGAATTACTTCGTCGTAAATCTCAGTATTCAATACGTTGGGTACAAAACCTGCTCCAATTCCCTGGATTTTATGCGGGCCTGGTTTGCCGCCCGATAAAACTGGTGAATCGGATGGCTCCACTGCTGCAATAAGAATATCAGGGTATTTCTCTTTCAATACTTGTCCGGCTCCAGTGATCGTTCCGCCCGTTCCGATACCTGAAACAAACGCATCCAGCTGGTCGCCCATCGCTTCCACGATTTCAGGACCAGTAGTCAGACGGTGAACTTCCGGATTCGCTTCATTATTGAATTGCTGCGGCATGAACCAATTGTTTTCAGCTGCTTGTTGCTCAGCCATCTTGATCGCGCCGTTCATTCCTTCCGCTCCCGGAGTCAGAATCAGTTCCGCTCCGTATGCGCGCAGTAGGTTGCGGCGTTCCATGCTCATTGTGTCCGGCATAACCAAAATCGCTTTATAGCCTTTTGCAGCTGCGATCATTGCCAACCCGATGCCGGTATTTCCGCTTGTCGGTTCGATAATGACGTCGCCTTCTTTTAAATCTCCGGATTTTTCAGCCGCTTCAATCATAGATAACGCAATACGGTCTTTCACGCTGCTGCCTGGGTTGAAGTACTCTAATTTCAAATAAACTTCCGCATCCTCTGCGCCAGTAAGACGATTTAATTTAACGATAGGCGTTTGCCCAATCAATCCTGTAATATCATTTGCAATACGAGCCATTTTTCAACACTCCTAATCCCTAGTAGTTTAATCGGCATTTCGTGGATTCATCGTATCAATATTTGTCCCCCGCTGTCAAACAGCAGGATTGGCTTTTGAATTTATTCGCCGTAGAACCATTCGGTGTCGAACTCCTGCCAGAAAGCTTCCGGTGTCACCGATTGCGGCAATTGTTCCAAAGCCAGCTCACGGCTGATATGGCCTTCAACATCTTTATATGTAAAAGTCTGACCTTGCGCCTTGTCGGTTACTGTTATTACAGCCACCCGGCCATCCGCCATCATCAGCGGCTCCGACCATTTATCCGTTTCCACTGAAGCGACAGCATTCGCTACCGCAGCGTCGATAGTGGATTGGCCTGGGACGACGTAACCAATATCACCGCCGAGGCTGCCGGTTGCTGTGTCGATTGAACGTTCCCGCGCCAGTGCTTCGAACGAAGAGCCGTTTTCAAGTTCTTCTATTACACCCTGTGCTTCATCTGTTGACTGCAGCACAATCATGCGCGTCCTGTAGGAATCCGGGATATCGTAAAGAGCCTGGTTATCCTGATAGAAGGTTTCTATGGCAGCTTCTTCAATGACGACATCTTTCGTCAGCACTTTTTCAAGAATCAATTGTGACTTCACTTTTTCACGCATCCGTTCCTCATCGGCGGAATAAAGCGTTTTTTCACTGCCGTCACGCGCTGATCGCATCATCGCCAGTTCCAGGTCGACTTCTTTATCACTTACTTTGATGCCATATTCCTTAGCCGCCGTTTCCATCACTTGGAGGTTGACGAGTTCAAGCAGCGTTTCGCGGCCATGCTGTTCTTCCATCGCGGCCATCCATTCCTGGCGGGTAATTTCTTTGCCGCTGACAGAAGCCACTTCCTCATTGCCGCCTGGATTGTTCGGTATCAGCCAGGCGATAAACCATAATAGATTCCCTGCGAATAAAATCAACAGCAGGTACATCAATGGTTTTGTTTTTAATCTCCTTCTGGGCCTGCCCGTGTCACCCGGTGATGCGCCGGGCCGCCCGTTGTCACGATTGTAGCTCATCGATCATCGCTTCCAATTCTTCTTTTGAATAACTGTATGTTTCCAGACAGAAATGGCATTGCGTTTCAGCTTTGCCTTCTTCATTGATGATTTCCTGGATTTCTTCTGCACCAAGGCCCATAATTCCTTCAGCAAAACGTTCTTTGGAGCAATTACATTCAAATTTCACCGGTATTTTGTTCAGGATTTCAACATTGCCTTCACCGAAAATTTCATCCAGAATACCTTCCGGACTTAGTCCGCGCTGAATCATTTTTGAAACAGGCTCAATATTGGCCAATCGGTTTTCCAGTTTCGAAATCGTTTCTTCATCCGCATTCGGCATCAATTGGACAATAAAACCGCCGGCTGCTAGCACAGTATTATCCGTATCCACCAACACGCCGAGGCCCACTGAAGAAGGCACTTGTTCAGACACTGCAAAATAATACGTAAGATCTTCCGCTATTTCGCCGGAAACGATCGGGCTCTGCCCAGTGAAATAATCACGCATGCCGAGATCCTTGATGATTGACACCATGCCGTCTTTGCCGACTGCGCCGCCGACGTCCAATTTGCCCGCAGGACTGAGGTCCAGATGGGTTTGCGGATTTCTCGCATAGCCACGGACACCGCCGTGCGCATTGCTGTCCACAAGAATCGCGCCAAGCGGCCCGCCCCCATCGATTTTCAACACGACTTTGTCATCGCCTTTCAACATTGCGCCGAACATAACGCCGCCTGTCATCAAACGGCCTACTGCCGCTGTAGCAGTCGGCCACATCATATGCCTCTTTTGTGCTTCCCCTACAGTTTCGGTACTGTTTACCGCAAAAACTCGGACGCTGCCGCCAAAAGCGAGCCCGCGCACTAAATAATCTGCCATCTCAATCGCCCTTTCTTGTTACGCTTCATTTCGTTTATAAATTAAATAAAGTCCTTTTAATGTAAGGAACGGTTCCACTTTATCGATGAGTTTTGATTCAGCCGCTATGAAAGAAGCCATTCCGCCTGTCGCAATAACTTGAGGCGTTTCCTCACTCTGCTGTTTCATCCTTGTGATGATGCCTTCCGCCTGCCCGACAAAACCATAGACAATGCCCGCCTGCATGGCAGAAACGGTATTTTTGCCGATGATACTATCCGGTCGGGCAATTTCAATGCGCGGCAATTTCGCAGCTCGGCTGTACAGTGCTTCCGTCGAAATGCCGATTCCCGGCGCAATGGCTCCACCCATGTATTGATGGGCTTCATTGATATAGCAATAGGTTGTGGCCGTACCGAAATCGGCAATAATGAGCGGGCCGCCGTATTCATGGATGGCCGCCACCGCATTCACGATCCGGTCTGCGCCCACTTCACGCGGATTATCGTATTTAATGTTCAAACCGGTTTTCAATCCTGGGCCTACAATCAATGGTTTAATATTAAAATATTTCAAAGCCATGCGCTCTAATGAAAACATGATCGGCGGAACGACCGATGACATGATAATGCCTTTGATATTTTTGAATTCCAATCCGACATCCTGCAGAAAGGCTTTGATCTTCATGCCATATTCATCTTCAGTTTTATGGCGGTCTGTTTCCATTCGCCAGTGCTGAGTCAGTGTCTCCCGCTCATAAATACCTATAGCGATATTGCTGTTGCCGACGTCCATTACTAGAATCATTATACGGTCCCCATTTATCTACAATTTTCCAAAATATCATACCATAGTTTCATACGAAAGAAAAAAAGCTGGCGCCTATTCCCTAATGGAATCGGACACCAGCTTCAGCTTATTATTTACGGTCTTCCCGGATCGGATCTTTTACTTCTCCAGTGGATGGCTCTTCAGTTGGAAGATCTCCAGCTGAAGGATCGCTCGGTGCTCCTGTTACGTCAGGAATTTCCGCGTCTTTTTCCAGGTCGACGTTTTTATCTTCATATTCTCCGTTCAGCGCTTCATATGAACGCTCCGGCAGAGTACCGTGTTCTTTCAGATGCTGAATTTGAGCGGCATCCAATGTTTCAACTTCAAGCAATGTCTGCGCAAGCAATTCGAGAAGTTCTTTGTTTTCAGTAAGAATCTCTTTTGTGCGGATGTATTGCTCTTTGATGATGCGTTGGATTTCCTGATCAATTTCAAATGCGATGGCATCTGAATAATTCTGTTCTGAATTAAAATCGCGGCCAAGGAAAACATTTCCGCCTTGTGCCTGGCCGAATTGGATCGGCCCGATCTTATCACTCATTCCGTATTCCGTAACCATGCTGCGGGCAATTGCCGTTGCACGCTGGAAATCATTATGAGCGCCGGTTGAAACTTCTCCGAATGTCAGATCCTCGGCGACACGTCCACCAAGCAATCCGGCAATCTTATCAAGCAACTCCGGTTTCGTCATAAAGTAACGGTCTTCACGTGGAAGCATTACAGCGTATCCGCCTGCTTGTCCGCGAGGAACAATGGTTACTTTATGAACAATATCAGCATCATCGAGTACCAAACCGATGACCGTATGGCCTGATTCATGGTAAGCGACGATATTGCGTTCTTTTTTCGAGATGACACGATTCTTTTTAGCTGGTCCCGCTATTACACGGTCCGTTGCTTCATCGATATCGGACATATCGATTTTGAGTTTATTGCGGCGGGCTGCAACAAGTGCTGCCTCGTTCAATAAATTCTCCAAATCGGCGCCAGAGAAGCCTGGAGTACGTTGAGCGATAGCTTTCATATCCACGCTTTCGTCAAGCGGTTTGTTGCGTGCATGTACTTGCAATACTTCTTCGCGTCCTTTTACATCCGGGCGGCCAACTGTGATCTGGCGGTCAAAACGGCCAGGGCGCAGAAGTGCCGGATCCAGGATATCCGGACGGTTTGTTGCAGCAATAATGATGATTCCTTCGTTCGCGCCGAAACCATCCATTTCAACCAATAGCTGGTTCAATGTTTGTTCACGTTCGTCATGTCCGCCGCCGAGGCCTGCGCCACGCTGGCGTCCAACTGCATCAATTTCATCAATGAAGATGATACAAGGCGCATTTTTCTTGGCGTTTTCGAACAAGTCACGGACACGTGATGCCCCGACCCCTACGAACATTTCCACGAAATCAGAACCACTGATTGAGAAGAACGGTGTTCCCGCTTCTCCTGCAACCGCACGGGCCAGCAAAGTTTTACCGGTACCCGGAGGTCCGACCAGCAGAATCCCTTTAGGAATTCGCGCGCCGATATCGGCGAATCTGCGTGGATCTTTCAGGAAGTCGACCACTTCGACCAATTCCTGTTTCTCTTCGTCCGCTCCTGCTACATCATTGAAGCGCACTTTCTGCTTCTGATCGTCATACAGCTTCGCTTTACTTTTGCCGAAGTTCATCACACGGCCGCCTCCGCCGCCCTGTGACTGGTTTAGCAAGAAGAAGAAAAGGATGAAGATGATGATGAAGGGAATGATGCCTGTGAAGAATTGAACCCAACCGCTTGTCTGCGGCGCTTCCAGGTATTTAATCTCAGCTCCGTCAGCTCGCGCAATTTCATCGATTTGATTCATCAATGCTTCATTTTCCAATGGAATATTCGTTACAAAAGTCTGGTCATCGTCGTAACCATTCAATGAACCTGTAACTTCATAGACCATGGATGTAGGCTGTATCGTAACTTCCTCGATTTCTTCATTTTCCAAAGCCTGCAAAAAATCGTCGTATCCTAATTCTTCAGTAGGTTGTCCACTATTATTAAATGTCCCCAGAATACCGATGATAACTAGGAAAATCAGTAAATAAAATATGGTGTATCGAAATATTCGATTCATCCCAAGCCTCCTCACAAAGTTTCCCAAAACTATACTAAATACTAACATAGGAACATTTAAGCATACAACGATAAGCACTCGCCTGCTGGGCTAAATCCGCATACTGTGAACTACTTATGTCTATTCCTGTTCTTCGCTGTAAACCTCTGGCTTGAGAATCCCGATATAAGGCAGGTTACGGTATTTTTCTGCAAAATCAAGGCCGTATCCGACAACAAATGCGTCAGGCACTTCAAAGCCGATATAATCCGCTTTCAAATCCACTTTCCGGCCGGATGGCTTGTCGAGCAGCGTAACGATTTTGATCGAATTCGCTTTCCGGTATTTAAAGAGGTCCACCAAATAGCTGAGCGTCAGACCGCTGTCGATAATATCTTCGATGATCAGCAGATCGCGCCCTTCCACACTGGCATTAAGATCTTTGATGATTTTTACTTCCCCTGAAGAAACAGTTGCGTTGCCGTAGCTGGAAACATCCATGAAATCCATTTCGACATAGCCGTCAAAACGCTTCATCAAGTCTCCCATAAATGGCATTGCACCTTTCAGCACGCCGATTGCCAAAGGATATTTATCTTTGTAATCATTGGTTAAGGTTTCTCCAAGTTCGCGTGCTTTTTCCTGCAGCCTTTCCTCAGAGATCAAGATTTCTTCGATGTCTTTCTGTAACATAAGTGGGCCTCCTATAATTCGCTTTCGCGATCTTCACATTTTTGTTCCATAAGCACCCAGTTGTCCTGCGGGCGCGGGAAACGGCTGATATGCAGCGACGGGCGCAAACCCGGCACCAGTATAACTTCGCCATTGCTGTCTGTGATGACGGGCCAGTCCTTCCGCAAAGGGGCAGGAACTTTCTCATCAATCATCAGCCTGGCCACTTTCTTGGAATGCTCCATCCCGGGCAACTGAATGCGATCACCCGGCAGCCTGCTGCGAATCTTCAGCTGCGGCTCGGCCGCTTCCGAGAAATACCATGCAACAGCATCTTCCTGTTCTTCGAAATGCTGCATAGAAATCAGTTTATAACGAAAATTATTCACCGCTCCTGACCATTCACCGGTAATTGGTGAATTGAATTCTGCAGGAGCCGCTTCCAAGTCTCGGCGACTGAATAAAACATGATCATATTGACGAATCATCATATAATTTTGCGGCAAATGCAAAAAAACGGTGCCAGAAGAACTCTGCATCATCCCTTGCACTTGATCGGCAAGTTGTCTTGTGACATTTACTTGCTCGCCGCCATATAGATAGTTTAATAGTAGTAGAACCATTCTTTTTTGTAAAGCAGATGCATAGGATCTGAATCTTTCGGCTGACAACGAAATTTCCTGATTTTTTGCGGCAACCAGCAAATCCAATTTTTCCTGGGCCATTTCCATAAGGAAATTCTGATCTTCCTGCAGGCTTTCAGATAGTTCCACAAACTGTTTCGATACGTCAGCGTTTTCCTTCTTTAATTCGGGGACTACATTTTTTCGGATTCTGTTCCGGGTATAGATGTTTTCGGCGTTGCTCGGATCTTCTCTAAAGGGAATCTCATTTTCTTCTGCGTAAATGGCAATCTCCTGTTTCGTCACTGCCAATTGAGGACGGACAAGCTGGCCGTTTCCGAACGGACGGCTCGAAGGCATTCCGAAAGAGCCTGATTGGAGCGTTCCCCGGAGACCCGACATCAGGATGGTTTCGAGCTGGTCGTCTGCATGATGGGCAGTTGCGAACTTCGTGGCACCCGTCTGTTCCATCACTTCCTCAAAATAGCTGTAGCGTTCCTGGCGGCATACTTGCTGTTTGTTGCCGCCCTCGGCTTCTAAAATAGAAGGAATTGGAATGTCGCGGCTATGGAAAGGGACGCCCCATTGCCTGCAGATGGCTTCTGTAAAAAGCCGGTCCTCGATGGATTCATCAGCGCGCAGCATGTGGTTGACGTGAACAGCTTCAATAGTGATTCCAAGTGATGCTTCCCGCGTTTTCAAATAATGCAGCAGTACCATTGAATCGATTCCACCCGAGCAGCCGAGGAGCACATGGTCTCCTGTTTCCAGAAGTTTATGCCTGGTTGCATATTCGGCCATCTGTTCATGGAAACTCTTCATCACCGTTCACCCCCTTATCATTTGTTTTATTGGAATAAAGTTTTTTGCAAAACGTGATTGACTTGTTGCTGTTTCGATAGTATGATATGAAATGTCCGTTTCATCATGGCGGCGTAGCTCAGCTGGCTAGAGCGTACGGTTCATACCCGTGAGGTCGGGGGTTCGATCCCCTCTGCCGCCATCTTATAGAAATAAGCGTCCCTTTCGCGGGGACGCTTATTTTTTATGCCTTCGATTCCAGAAAAGCATCGATCTGCCGGCGATGATGGGCATCGTGCGACAACAGCCCTTCAAAATAATTTGCAGCATTTGTCTCTTGGCTGCCAATCGTAAAAGGCGCTATAAAGACGTTCGGATCCATTTCTTCAATAGCTTTTGCTAAAAGAGCCCGTTGTTTTTGCGCATTAGCAAGAATGTACGGGAACTCACGTGTTTTCACATTCTCCACTGCTCTTCGGTTAAACGCATCCACATCCGGAAAAGGTTCGATGGCCGCTCCTTCACTTATAAAAGGCAAGCGCTCTTTCCGCATAAACCGGTCCCATTCCCCAAGATGCGCAATGATTTCCGACACAGACCATTTCCCCTCAGCTATCGGCGCATGCGCCTCTTCATCTGAAGTGATCCGTGTATTCAATGAAGCCAAGTAGATTTCATATTCCCTGAAAGCCTCCAGCAATTGTCCTTTTTCCATAAACAATCTCACACTCCAGCGGAAAATTTGTTATAAAAAAACGCTTCCCGATTTGAGAAGCGTTCCATCATCAATATGGTTCAGCTGCGCTGAAGCATTTTTCCATGCCATTAAAACAGCTAGCAAGTTAGCCTCTTCTTGCACCCCGGCCGCCACGTTTAGATTCTGTAGCGCGCTTCAACGTCGTCATATTCTCTTCGCTGTCTTTCAAGAACTTCGCCATTTTTGTTTCAAAGTTCTCTTTAGGCGCGCGGTCAAATGAACGGTTGCTTGGACGTGGGCGTTGTGGACGATCTGTTGCGCCAGCTGGCTGTGGTTTTGCTTTGCGAATGGAAAGGCCGATTTTGCCGTCAGCTTCTACATTCATTACTTTAACTTCAACCATTTCCCCAACTTTTAAATGATCATTGATGTCTTTTACATAGTTGTCGGCGACTTCACTAATATGCACGAGGCCTGTTGCACCAGTTGGAAGCTGAACGAACGCTCCAAAATTTGTAATACCTGTAACTTTACCTTCTAACTTGCTGCCTACTTCAATCGACATAAAAAAAATGCTCCTCCTTAAAAATTAAGATGGCTACTAAAAGCCATAAAGTTAGTATCCTAGGGTTTTATCCCTACTTTTTATTATAACCATGAAAAAAAGAGTGTCAACTGACGACTCTTTTTATCACGGTTTTTCTTCACTTTTCCGGTAAGGTAAAGATAATTTCGCCCTGTTCAGAAACAAACAGTTCTTTTTTGGCCAGTTTCGCCAAATATTCATCATCATTCAACAGGATAATCTGCTCTTCCAGTTGAGTCTGTTCTTTTTTAACTTCCTTAAGTGAAAGTTGTGCTTCTTCCCGCAATTGCTCTTTTTCGGCCATTGTCTGGGATTGCGCATAGATGGTCGTGCCGATCCAGATCGTCGCCAGCAAGACAACGATTCCGAAAACCGCCAGCCTTCTGAACAGCCGGACTTTGTGTGCCATCTGCCTTTTTTCTTTCCGTTCCACCGAGCGGACATAGTCATTTCGTATTGAAGCAACTTCCGGAGCAGCGGTGGTTTTTTCTCTCTTCAAACTCATGACTTGTTTCCCCCTTTGCTTACGTTGTTGCCATTATACATGAAAACCCTTACTTTTATAAGGGTTTTTTTCGTTTCTGAAAAATAAAAAACTGATTTCCAAAGCCTTACGCTTCGTCATCGATGAACTCAGGTTCAATCTTTTCCAGCTTTTCTTCTTTTAATATCGTGTACATATTGGCCGTTTCTTCTTTGCGGACGTTTTCTTTCAGCATATCCACCCGTACCGTTACAACCTTTTGGCCGAAACGGATTTGCAGTTCGTCGTTTTCTTTGATGACAGAACTTGCTTTGGCTTTATTGCCGTTTATCGTGATACGGCCTTGGTCTGCCACTTGCTTGGCCAATGTCCGGCGTTTGATCAGCCGGGAAACTTTCAGGAATTTATCAAGACGCATGGTTATTCTCCCTTTCTTGCCAATAATTTGGCTCTGTTCCAGAACTCATCGAGCTGTTCTAATGTGTAATCGCCGAAATTGCCGGTGCCTTCTGCCACTTTCTTCTCTACAAAACCGAATCGGCTGCGGAATTTCCGGTTGGCCTGCACCATCGCCTGTTCCGGCGACAAATCATAAAATCTTGCAATGTTCACGAGTGTAAACAGCAGGTCCCCCAGTTCATCGAGCTGATCCTCTTTGGAACCATTCGCCAGCTCATCCCGGAATTCCTGCAGCTCTTCTTCGAACTTCTCCCAGGCACCTTCGGCATCCGACCAGGTGAAACCAACCTTCGCTGCTTTCTTTTGGTAATTATAAGAGGTCGTAAGTGATGAACTGAAACGCTCCTGGCCTTCGAGTAAAGAATCAGCCGCCGGTTTTTCCTGCGCTTTGATTGCCTGCCAATTGCTGACCACTTCATCTGAGCCATCGACCTTGGCATCGCTGAAAACATGCGGATGGCGGCGGATCATTTTAGCGCTGATCGATTCGAGCACATCTTCAAGCTGGAAATAACCGTTGTCCTGTCCGATTTGTGCATGAAGGAAGATCTGCAATAAAACATCGCCTAGTTCTTCGGCAATTGCATCGTCATCCTGTTCCTCAATCGCCTGCAGCAGTTCATGCGCTTCTTCCAATAGATAAGGCATCAGACTTTCATGTGTCTGCTCACGATCCCATGGGCATCCTTCAGGGCTGCGGAGTTTCGCGATGACCGAGCGGAAAGTCTGCCATTCCTTCAGCCGTTCCTGCTGATCGGTTGCCGGCGGCACATAAACTGTGGTCAGATTATCAATTTCAGCGGCATGGTCAAGTTCATGCAACGGAACCGTCTGCAGTTTCTCCTGTGCCGATCCGGCCGCCGTCACAATCGTTACCGGATAATCGTCCGGATATTTCTCCATCAGCGTCAATTTAGCTTCCGAAGCACTGAAGGTGTCGTAAATCTGGGCGATGAGAATGTGCTGATTCATATTCAATCGTTCGCTTTCCATTATGGTGCCGTCGACCAATTGGAAGCCGTCGATCGGGTCGATGCGGAGAGCACCGAATATCGAATCGAGAAAACTGCTGCCGCCTTCAATCATTAATTGGCATTTACCTGATGTTTCCGCTTGAATCAGGTGCTGCACAGTTTGTTCAGCGACAAGCGGATGGCCTGGAACCGCGTAAACGACTGGTCCTTCTTCCGACAGCTGGAGCAGCGTATCCGCAATTTCCTGATAGACCGGCGCGAATTCATCGTGTTTCTCGTATATTTCGTCAAAGCTGGTATAGACCAGTCCTTCCTGCGCTAATTCAGTAAGCACGGGATGGTCTGCCGTCCGCACATACAAGCGCTCAGCTTTTTTTAATTTTTTATAGACACCGAGCGGCAGCTGGTCGAGATCGCCAGCGCCGAGTCCGATGATATGGATTGTATTCATCGTCTATCACCTTTTTTCTTTGAATTGATGGCTAATTGCAACTTGGCCATTTTTCGGCCGAACGGCATGATATACCATTGCTTTTCAGTAATGATGCGGCTTTTCGCAATTATCGCGAGGAACACAGCCGCACCGAGCGGAACTGCTGTCAGCGCTGTTGCAGCCGCCGCTAAACGGCTCGGCAATGCATCGAACAGAGTCCAGTCAGCGAAAATCGCCCAACCGAGAACTGCTGCACCCATCGCCGTCGAAGCGATTAAAATCCAGCCATAAAAACGGGTTGGCGCAAATCGCAGCGGCCATTGATTTTTAAAGTAAATCACTAGGCCACACACAATAAAAGCAAGACCTAAATTCCCTGCCAATGCGGCACCCATCACTCCGTAAAGAGGAACGAGCAGCCAGTTGCCAATGATTTTCACCGCAAGGCCGCCAGCCATTAAGAGCGCAGGCACCCGCACTTTTCCAATGCCATGAAGCAACGCCGTAAGAATGAGCAGCAGCGACATCCAGACGATCTGCCAGCTGAATACGATGAGCGCGGCTGATTGTTCTCTGGTCTGGAACAGCATTTCATTAACATAAGGCATAACAAACGTCAGACCGGCTGCAGCTGCTATAGCGAATAACAAGGAAATCCGGTACGCCAGTTTAGCGTAGAGTTCAGCTGAACGGCCATTTTTTTTACGCTGCATTTGAGCGACCAACGGCACAATCGACAGCGCCAGTGAAGTTGCCACGAGCAAACCGAACTGGGCGAGCGGCTGGCCGCGGTCGTATATGCCTTTTTGCTCCATTGCCGTCAGTGTTCCAATTCCACTGACTTCAAGCAGGCGGAAGACACTGAAGGAATCCGCCATCTGGAATATCAGGAGAATCAATGAACTCATGCTGACACTTAAACTGATCGCCAGCATTTTTTTAACAGTCGGCCATATTTCGACCGGAACGGACTGGGGCTGTTTGATTGCAAATTTTTTAAAGAAATAAATCAGCAGCCCCACAGCCGCCAGTTCACCCGCAACTGCACCGAACATTGCCGTCTGTCCCGCGGCGTAGAGTGAAAAGCCGTTTGTTACTACAAGCCAGGTACCAAGCAAAATGACAGTTACCCGAATCGCCTGCTCGATGACCTGCGCATATGCGACCGGCTGCATCAAGCTGCCTGCCTGGAAACGGCCTTTCATCACTGCAAGCGGCGCCATCAGCAATACCGCAAATGAACCGACTTTCAATAACGCGCTTAATTGGTTATCACCCATCCACGCCGCCAGTAGATCCGCCCCCAGAAAGAGGGCCGCGAATATTACCAAAGAGATACTGGCAATCGTCCAAAAAGCGATTCTGATAATGGCACGGTGTTCATCTGGCTTTGAATCCGCCAGCATCTTGGAAACGGCAACCGCAAATCCGTAAGAAGTCCAGATGCCGAAGACGGCAATAAACGGATAAACCTGCTGATAAATGTAAAAACCCTGATCCCCGACCATATTCTGGAATGGCACCCGGTAAGCCGCACTGAGTATTTTCACGATCAGGCCGGCCAGCGTCAAAAGGACCGCGCCTTTCATAAATGTCTTCATTGCACCTTCTGTGTTCAACCGGATTCACCCATTCCATCTTCGAATTAATTTGTCGTTTCCACTTCCCGGAGAGATTCCGGCAATAATTTCATCATGCCTTCCAGAACATCGAAAGGATGGTGCTTGGCTGTTTTATTTTCATCGATTGTCATGACAAGCTGCTGGCCCGCCATGCTGAAGCCGACTGCACGGCCATAAGCTGCCGATTCTTCGACTAGCTTACCGCCATTGACGGCTGCCGTGCCTTGTTCGCTAAGTTTAATAGAAATGATTTTACCGTTTTGTTTAATCGATTCGACGCCCACCTGGCGCCCCCACACTTTCATCAGGGCAATGCGCAGAAGACGGTCAGTTTCGAGCGGCATGTCGCCGAAACGGTCTATCAGTTCGTCCTGCAGTTCTGTGACTTCTTCAGCTTCATCTATACCTTTGACCCGCTTGTACATCTGGATCTTCTGATAGCCGTCGCTGATATAGGAATCCGGTATATAAGCGTCGACATCCAATGAAATTTCGATTTCCTGAACCGGTTCTTTTTTGATGCCGCTCTGGCGTTCTTCAATTGCTTCTTCCAACATTTGGGAATAAAGGTCGAATCCTACCGAGTCAATAAAACCGTGCTGCTGGGAGCCCAACAGATTCCCTGCTCCGCGGATCGTCAAATCACGCATGGCGATTTTGAAACCGGATCCGAGTTCGGTGAATTCTTTGATTGCCATCAAGCGCTTCTCCGCCACGTCCGTCAGTACTTTGTCCCGCTGATACATGAAGTAAGCGTAAGCTACACGGCTTGAACGGCCAACACGTCCCCGCAGCTGATAGAGCTGGGACAAGCCCATGCGGTCGGCGTTTTCAACTATTAACGTATTGACGTTCGGAATATCGATGCCTGTTTCAATAATTGTCGTCGTCACCAATACATCGTAGTCGCCGTCCAGGAAGCCGAGAATGATCGATTCCAGCTCGGTTTCAGACATTTGGCCATGGGCATAGCCGATACGGGCTTCCGGCACCAATTGCTGGAGCTCTTCCACTTTACGCGTCATATCATCGACCCGGTTATATAAGTAAAATGCCTGTCCGCCGCGCGCCATTTCGCGTTCGATCGCTTCACGTACGAGCGCGCCGTTTTGTTCCATCACATAACTTTGGACCGGAAAACGGTTTGCCGGCGGTGTTTCGATGACAGACAGGTCACGCACCCCGATCATTGACATATGAAGCGTCCGCGGAATCGGCGTTGCCGTCAGCGTCAACACGTCGACATTGGTCTTCATCTGTTTGATCTTTTCTTTATGGGTTACGCCAAAGCGCTGTTCTTCATCAATGATCAATAAGCCGAGATCTTTATAATGCATATCTTTTGAAAGGATTCGGTGTGTTCCCACCACAACATCCACAGAACCATTCTTCAGACCTTTAACGGTTTCCGCCTGCTGTTTTTTCGAACGGAAACGGCTCATGAGCCCCACTTCCATCGGATAATCCTTAAAGCGTTCACTCATCGTATCAAAATGCTGCTGCGCCAGAATCGTCGTCGGCACCAGGAAGGCCACTTGTTTGCCATCCAGAACTGCTTTAAAAGCGGCACGTATGGCGACTTCCGTTTTGCCGTAGCCGACATCTCCGCAAATCAGCCGGTCCATCGGCCGTTCTTTTTCCATGTCCTTTTTGACTTCATTGATTGAACGCAGCTGGTCGACGGTTTCGTCGTAAGGGAACTCCGATTCAAATTGCCGCTGCATATCCTGCTCTTTGGAAAAGGCATAGCCTTTCAGCGCTTCCCGCTCGGCATAGAGCTTGATCAGATCGTCCGCAATATCCTGCACCGCTTTCGAAACTTTCGCGCGGGTTTTCTTCCACTCTGCGCCGCCCATTTTATGGAGCTTCGGCTCTTTTTCTTCGGAAGCGATGTATTTCTGAATCAGGTCGATCTGATCGACCGGCACGAATAATTTATCATCCGCCTTGTAGACGATATGGAGATAATCTTTATGGACGCCTTTGACTTCCAGTGTTTCGATACCTACGTAACGTCCGATACCGTGGTGGACATGGACAATATAATCCCCCGGTTTAATTTCGGAATAACTCTTAATGCGTTCAGCATTAGTCAGTTTCTGCGCACGCGTCTTTTTCTTCGGCTGCTGTTTGAACAATTCCGAATCGGTAATGACGGCAAAGCGCTGCAATGACATCTCAAAGCCATTTGCAAGATCTCCATCCGCCAAATACACTTTGCCGGGCTGCACTGCTGTAGACTCCGTAAGAATTTCAGCTTCAATTCCGTAATCTTCGAGCACCGAACGGACCTTCCTTAACCTTTCGTCGCCTTCGGCTATAACGAATACACGGAATTTCCCCATCACCCAGCGTTCCATTTCCGCTTTCAATAAATTCATCTGGCCATGGAATGACTGCATCGGCTTACTGGAGAAGGCAATCGATTTCTTGACTGATACCATCGGGAACGTCCGCACAAATAAAGACAGATACGTCATCTTCTGTTTCATTTGGCCAATCAATTCGCGGAACGTGTAGGACAGATTAACGCCTTGAAGGAATTTCCCTTCTTCCAATAAAGAAACGATCCATTCGCCTTCTTCACGTTCCAGCGTTTCCGTCATTTCCTGGATACGACCCAGTTCATCAAAAAACACGTAACCATTTCCCGGGAAATAATCACCCAAAGAAGCGGATTGGGTTTCTACCAACGATGCATATTTAGCTGCCTGATCGGGGATATCACCTTGCCGCAGGATGTCGATATCATGTTGGATATATTGAAGCAACAACTCTTTCGTATCGTCAGCCTTTGTTTTCTTCAGTGTAAAAGCTAATTGCTCTTCAATGCGGTCTGCCAACGCGTTTCTTTGCGTTTTATCAAGTACCAGTTCATTAGCCGGTAAAATGCATAATGAAGCAATTTTCTTTAAGGAACGCTGGTCTTCCGCATCGAAAATACGGATAGAATCAACTTCCGTATCGAATAATTCAATTCGGACCGGGTGTTCAAAGTTCAACGGATAGACATCGAGAATGCCCCCGCGCAAAGCAAACTCACCTGGGGCCGTTACCATCGTGGTGCGGGAATAACCCATAGCCACCAATTTCAATAGCCACTGGTCTGCATCCAGCTCTTCTCCGTCTTCCACACGTAAAGTAGAAGCGTCCCATTGTTTTCTTGAAGGCAATAATTTTCGCATACCGGCGACTGGCGTAATGTAGATGCCTTTTCCGGTATTCGCCATATGGTCGAGTGTATCAATTCGGTGAGCGCGGAGTTCGGGGCCTGAAAAAGAGACATCCGCCGCAATCAGTTCTTCTGCCGGATATAAATGGACCAGTTCTTCACCAAGTAATTTCACAAGATCATCATAGACTCGCTGCGCATGCAACAGGTTCGGTGTGACAATCAGCATCGGGGCCTCGAGCTCACCGTAAAGGGTACGGTAGAAGAAAGTGCGCCCGCTTCCCGATAATCCCGAAACCAGCTGATGATCCTGCCCTTTTTTCAAATCACCAATTAACTTTTGTACGTGTGAATCCTCTGAAAAAGCTTCTAAAATATGATTCATGAAGATTCCTCCTTTCCCGGGAAACAGAAAAAAGCTCTGAACGCGTTATGCGCCAAAGCGAATCTATGCTCCATTGTATTTGGTCATGACTTCGATGAACGGTTTGCCCAGCCAAAATTCACAGGCTTCAGCTGATTTTTGGACTGCTTCTGCCATATCCGCGCTTTCCTCTTTCGAAAACCTGGATAAGACATAATCCGGCACTTTCATACCAGCGGGCGGACGGTCGATGCCAATCCGGATCCGGTTGAAGTTTTGGGTTCCCAAATGCTGAATCAGCGACTTGATGCCATTATGTCCTCCGGCACTGCCCTTTTGGCGCAGCCTCAATTGTCCGGTCGGCAGATCCAGATCATCGTAAATTACGATGATGTCGTCAATGCCGATATCGTAATAATCCATTATCGCACTGACACTTTCACCGGATAAATTCATGTACGTCAGCGGTTTTAACAGCACGACTTTGCCCTCCGGGCGGTGTATGACTGAATACATGCCTTTGAATTTCGCCTGCGTCAGCGGGGCGTTCCATTTCGATGCCAAATAGTCGATTACATGGAAGCCGATATTATGGCGGGTCTGTTCGTATGTTTTACCTGGATTGCCCAGGCCAATAATCAATTTCATCGCAACTCGTCCTTTGCTTTTCACTGCTGTCTATTTTACCACATACTCTTATTAATGAAAAAACAGGGACTGCCAGAAGACAGTCCCTGTTTCTTCTGTTAAATTTTAAGCTTCTTTATCTTCGTCAGAGTCGGATTCTTCGTCACTTCCGACCACTTCCGGCTCAGCGCCTTCAGTTTCAGGAGTTTCTTCAAGCTCATCCATCTCTTCCTGTGTACGAGGTGCAGTCACTGAAACCAATAGGAAATCATCTTCATCGAGGATTTCATATGATACAGTATCACGGATATCACCGACTGAGATGTGATCACCGATTTCAAGTTTGCTTACATCCACTTCAAGCGCATCCGGAATATCCGATGGCTTGACTTTGATATGGACTTCACGGTTCGGCTGGTTGACGATGCCGCCTTCTTTTTCACCAGCAGCTTCACCGACAGTATGGACAGCCGCCGCGACTTCAAGTTCATCAGACATATTGATCGCCAGGAAATCCACGTGTTTGAAGTTGCCTTTTAAAGCGTCCATTTGATAGTCGCTCATTACGACATTGAACGTTTTGCCATCCAGTTCAAGATTGATGACGCCGTTTCTTCCAGATTCACGCAAAGTCTTGATCAGATCTATCTCAGAAACTGTCAGCGGAGTCGATTCGGCCTGATAGCCGTAGACGATTCCCGGTACATCACCTTTACCTCTTAATTCTGTTAACGATGAATGCGGTGTACCGCTTTCTCTTTTTTGTGCTTTCATTTTTGTAGCCATATACATTTCACCCTCCAAGTTTTATAAATGTTCGTAGTTAGTGGATACCCTTAAACATTTATCATCAAACCTTGGAGGGTGAGAAAGGAATTTATACTCAGTCGAATAACGTGCTGACTGATTTCTGTTCGTGCACACGCACGATTGTTTCAGCCAATAATTTAGCTACCGACAATTGCTTGATTTTCGGGGATTTCTTCTCTTCAGGCAAAGCGATTGAATTCGTAATGATCAATTTCTTGATGACAGAATCATCGATGCGCTGAATAGCCGGGCCAGATAGTACCGGGTGCGTACAGCACGCGTAAACTTCTTTCGCTCCGCTTTCAATCAATGCACTGGCAGCAATTGAAATTGTGCCGGCCGTGTCGATGATGTCATCGATGATGATGGCTGTTTTGCCTTCTACATTACCGACGATATTCATGACTTCCGCTACATTCGGACGCGGACGGCGTTTATCGATGATGGCAATCGGCGCTTTCAGGCGATCCGCCATTTTACGCGCACGTGTCACACCGCCGTGGTCAGGTGAAACGACGATGACATTTTCAAGGTCTATGCCGCTTTCATTCAGGAAGTATTCCGAGATAAGAGGTACTGCTACTAAATGGTCGATCAAAATATCAAAGAAGCCTTGGATTTGAGGCGCATGCAGATCCAGTACAACCACACGTGTAGCTCCGGCTGTCTCCAAAAGATTCGCTACCAGTTTTGCCGTAATCGGCTCACGCGAACGCGCTTTACGGTCCTGGCGGGCATAGCCGTAATAAGGAATGACTACGTTGACAGTCCGTGCTGAAGCACGTTTGACCGCATCAATCATGATCAGCAGCTCCATCAGGTTCTCATTGACAGGCTGTGAAGTGGATTGGACGATGAAGACATCATAGCCGCGAATACTTTCTTCGATGTTGATCTGGATTTCTCCGTCACTGAAGTGTGTAACCGAACTCTTTCCTAGCGGAATGCCTACATTTTCAGCAATTTCTTCCGCTAATTCCCTATTCGAATTCAATGAAAAGATTTTCAGTTTACTGTCTGCATTTTGATAACCCATTAAGGTGTACCTCCTATTTTTTCACGTTTAATTTTGAAGCATAACCATCTTTGTTTTCCTGGCGGGCACGCGCAATCGCCAGCGCGTCATTCGGCACGTCTTTGGAAATTGTCGAGCCTGCCGCTACATAAGAACCTTTGCCGATTGTTACCGGCGCAATAAGATTTGAATTGCACCCGATGAACGAATCATCTTCAATTTTCGTGACATGTTTATTTTTACCGTCGTAATTGACTGTAATGGTACCGCAGCCGATATTGACGTTTGTTCCCACTTCCGCGTCGCCGATATAGCTCAGGTGTGAAATTTTACTGCCATTGCCAAGCGCAGTTTTTTTCACTTCGACAAAATTGCCGATTTTGACTTTATTGCCAAGATTGCTCTCCGGACGGACGTGCGCAAATGGACCAACAGTTGTATCCGTGCCGATCGAGCTGTTGTAGATTTCTGAAGAACGGATTTCTGTCCGGTCACCGATCGTGCTTGAAACGATACGGCTGTTGGATGAAATGAAGCAATCTTCCCCGATGACCGTACGCCCTTCGATGATGACGTTCGGATAAAGGACCGTGTCAGCCCCGATTTCAGCTTCTGCACTGATATAAGTAGAAGCCGGATCGATGATGGAAACACCGTTACGCATATGTTTTTCAGCGATGCGCGCGCGCATGATGCCTTCCGCCTGGCTGAGTGCCACACGGTCGTTGACGCCAAGGGTCTCATCAAAGCTGTCTGTAGCATAAGCAGCGACAATTTCACTTTGCTTCTGAAGGATTTCGATTACATCCGGCAGGTAATATTCACCCTGGACGTTATCATTCGAAACCAGCTTCAGCGCTTCAAATAATGCTTCGTTGTCAAAGCAGTATGTGCCCGTATTAATTTCCCTGACTTGCTGCTCATCTGGCGAGGCATCTTTTTGCTCAACGATTTTTGAAACCTGTCCATTACCGTCACGGATGATACGGCCATAGCCAGCCGGATTGCCGGCGATTGCTGTAAGAATAGTCGCTTTAGCTTCTGTTTCTTTATGATGGTCCAGAAGTGACTGCATTGTTTCAGCGCGTATCAACGGCGTATCTCCGCAAACAACCAAAGTCGTCCCCGGTTTGCCTTCAATCAATGAAGCTGCCTGCTGTACAGCGTGTGCTGTACCCAATTGCTCTTCCTGCAATGCGTATTCGCTGCTGTCGCCCAGCTGCTCCCGCACTTTTTCAGCTCCGTGTCCGACAATCGTAACGATTTTCTCGACACCCAGCTGTGAAACGTTTCCGGTTACATGCTCAACCATCGGCATGCCGCAAACCGGATGCAAAACTTTATACAATTTCGATTTCATTCGCGTGCCTTGTCCGGCCGCAAGTATTACTGCATATGTACTCGTCATGTATCCATCCTCCGTCCATAAGATTTTGTTCAATTATTATCTATTCCGCAACGCGTCCGCGTCTGAGCGCAAAAAAAAGCCGTTACGGCATACTTTTTGCAGCGGCCTGCTGTGAACAAGCGCATGCATTTTCTCTCTATTAAGAAGCTTTTGCCCTTCGGCTTTCCGCTCCAATGACTTATTCCCCCACTGCAAACCCATGGGTCTGTTGTAAAAAAGCACAGACGTAAAAATGCAATTTACAATAGCGTAAGCTGCACCAATGATTCGGCTTTTCTTAACTATATCGGAAAAACCTTGATTTTTCAAGGTTCGTGGCATGCGACGCACCCCTTAAGCTCTGAAGCACCGCGTAAGAATACATTGCCCACGCCTACCGCATAAAGACCAGCCATTTTCTCTTCATAATAAAAAGAGCCCGGATTCTGCTTCAGGCTCTTCTGTCTGTTAAATTCACACGCCCGCTTCTTCAAACACGGGATCATTCTCACTTTGTTCATAAGCAGCCAACACAGCTTGCTGAAGCTTACTTCGCGTTCCTGAGTTAATCGGATGCGCTATATCTCTGAATTCGCCATCCGGAGTCCGCTTACTGGGCATCGCTACGAACAAGCCGTCATTTCCATCAATCACCCGAATATCATGTACAACAAACTCGTTGTCCAGGGTGATGGAAGCGATTGCTCTCATACGGCCATCCGTCTGAACCCGCCTCAACCTCACATCAGTAACTTCCATTCTCATCACCTCTCCCCTAAGATGTTATTTTTGGAGCTTTTTATGTTATTCGCTACTAAGGACTAATCTCCTTCAAAAATTACAAAATTTATTAGAATATTTTGTTTTTATGATGAGAAAAACGCAAACACCCAATAAGCGCCGAAAACATAAGAAAGATCAGGGAGTTGCACTCTTTGCTGCGCAGCTGGAATCTGGACAATAAAAAATGAAGCTGCCTGTAAAAAGCAGCTTCATTTCAATTCTTTATTTAATTTTCGCAATAACTTCGATTTCAACTTTC
Source organism: Planococcus sp. RAB007_Raresut (assembly GCF_057369535.1). NCBI lineage: Bacteria > Bacillati > Bacillota > Bacilli > Caryophanales > Caryophanaceae > Planococcus > Planococcus sp. RAB007_Raresut. Next base: position 16,051 of record NZ_JBXYIF010000011.1, on the reverse strand, counting down.
ACATCTTTCGGCAAACGGGCCACTTCGACAGTTGAACGTGCGGGTTTATGGTCGCCGAAATAAGAAGCATAAATTTCATTCAGTGCAGCAAAATCATTCATGTCCTTGATGAAAACAGTTGTTTTGATAACGTTATCCAGTGAAGAACCTGCTTCTGCCAAAACCGCTTTCAAGTTGGCAAAGACCTGATGCGTCTGTTCGCCGATCGCATCCCCGGCAATCTCGCCAGCAGGCGTCAATGGAATCTGTCCGGAACTATAGAACATGTCGCCTGACACCACACCTTGTGAATATGGGCCGATTGCGGCCGCTGCCTGATCAGTTGCTACATATTTCATAATCAATAACCTCCATCTGAGAAATAGTTTCCTTCTTGTAATTCAATCTTACGTTCTTTTTCGCTGACTTCGCGCAATTTAACAAGCGATAAATACTTTTCAACCAATTGTTCATCTTTATGTTCCGCTTCCACAAGAACTGCCACTCCAGCAAGCGTGCATTCGAATTCTTCAAGAAGATTCTTCATGCCGTTCATCGTGCCGCCGACCTTCATGAAATCATCGGTGATCAGCACACGCTGGCCGCTCTTCATGCTGCGCTTCGATAACACCATCGTCTGGATGCGCCGGGATGAACCTGATACATAATTGATGCTGACAGTTGAACCTTCGGTGACTTTGCTGTCCCTGCGTACGATAACGACCGGCACATTCAGATGGCGTGCAATGGCATGTGCAATCGGGATGCCTTTGGTCGCCACTGTCATGATGACGTCGATTTTCTCATGGGCAAACGCCGAGGCAAACACTTTGCCGACGCGGTTCATGATGTCCGGATTGCCCAGCACATCGGTCATATACAAATAACCGCCAGGCAGAAGCCGGTCTGAATGGCTTAATTCGCTGATCAGTTCCTGCATAATCGCTCTGATTTCCGGTTCCTGCAATTTCGGAATATATTTTACTCCCCCTGCAGCTCCCGGCACCGTCGCCAATAAACCAATGCCTTTTTGTTCGAAAGTCTCTTTGACGATTCCTAAATCCTCACTGATGGACGATTTGGCCGACTGATATAAATCGGAGAAATACGTCAGCGGAATCAATTTATGTGGATGCTCCAATAAGTAATGCGTCATATCTACTAAACGTTCACTGCGTTTCCACTTCATTTTCCACTCTCCTGAACACGAATGATTTATAGAAAACTTACCATAATTATCCGTCTTTAAGCAAGTGGGTCCCGCTCGCCGACCAATCTGACTGCATATACTTCTGCGCAGAAGCCGCGCAATCCGTTATAGATGCGTGGAATACGTGCTTCCTGCTGCACCAATCCGAAGACAGTCGGTCCGCTGCCGCTCATAAGGACAGCGTCTGCTCCGAACTTCTTCATTTGATCTTTGATTTGCGCCACTTCGGGATACAGGGATAAGGTGACACTTTCCAGTGCATTCCCTAAGTTCGCACAGACAGCGGCGTAATCTTTATTCTCAATCGCTTCGATCATCTTCCCGGTATTCGGATGCTCGGCTTTATTGACATCGAAGGCACCGTAAACTTCAGCGGTCGAAACGCCGATTGTCGGTTTAGCAAGAATCACCCAACAATTCGGCGGTGTAGGAAGCTGCTGGATAATTTCGCCGCGGCCTTTTGCGAGCGCTGTTCCCCCGTAAACGCAGAAAGCGACATCAGATCCGATTTTCGTGCCCAGTTCCGCCAGCTCATCCAATGAAAGATTCAGGTTCCATAACTTATTCAAACCTTTCAGCGTAGCAGCCGCGTCGCTGCTTCCCCCTGCCAGTCCGGCAGCCACCGGAATCTGTTTATCAAGCTTGATAATGACACCGGATTTAATATGGTAGGTGTCTTTCAATAATTTCGCCGCCTGATAGGCAAGGTTGCGCGAATCATTCGGCACAAAGCGATCGGCTGATTCGATATGGATTCCGCGTTCGGTTTCCATCAGCCCGATGCGGTCTGCAAGATCCACGGTGGTCATGATCATTTCGACCTCATGATAATTGTCCGGTCTTTTATGCAGTACATCTAATGTTAAGTTGATTTTGGCAGGTGCCTTCACATAGAGCATCTCCACTGTCTCCTTTTATAATCTGATGAAAACTATTTTAACACATGCCAAAGGATTCGGGAGTTTTTGGCAAAAAAACAAAAAACCCATACGCTGCCGAAAACGGCAAAGTATGGGCTTCCAAAAGAAATATAGATATAGTTCGATTATTTAACGACTAAAGCGTCTTCTGTTCCTTCATACACAGTGATTTCCACTGCTTCTGTCAGGATGTCCGCGTAGCTGTAGGACACTCTTTCAAATGCATGTTCATCTTGATCTAACTCAATTACGAACACGGAGTGATATGTTTCGCGCAGGATTCCGGCACGTTCGACCGTTTTCTTGCGACCTCCGTTTGCTTTCAACAGCAATCGTTTCCCTAAATGCAAATCCAACGACTTCTTGATATCCGCCAAAGTTTTGGGCATTTTGTCTACACCTCACTATAAATAAACCTTACTACAAAATGCCCAAATTGTCAAATAAATTTTTAATTTTAGCTCGGAATCCGCTTGGTGTCAATATTTATTTATCCGAAATACCATTTTTTATTCGAGTTGTGCCGGTTTTTCAACAGAATGATGGAAATCAGCCAAAATAGCCGTAAAGCTTGTCAGCGAGGCCGCCGAATTCCTTGATGCTCAAGGTTTCCCCGCGTCTTGCCGGATCAATGCCCGCTTCTTCCAAAGCCTTTAGAATCAAATCCTTCTTTTCTTTGCCCTCAGGCATTGCCGCCTGGAGATTATTGAAAATCGTCTTGCGGCGCTGCACAAAAGAACCTCTCGTTACTTTAAAGAAGAAATCTTCATCGATGACTTCCACTTGCGGCGTTGTGCGCTTCGTCATCTTAATGACTGCAGAGTCGACGTTCGGCTGTGGCATAAAGACGCCTTTGGGCACCGTCAAAGCCATTTCCGCCTCTGTATAATATTGGATAGCAATGGACAGGGAACCATAAGCTTTCGTTCCAGGCTTGGCGGTGATCCGCTCCGCCACTTCTTTCTGCAGCATGACCACGAGTCCGCGAATCGGCAATTTCTCCAACAGTAATTTCATGATGATCGGAGTAGTCACGTAATACGGCAAATTGGCCACTACCATGATGTCTTCGTAGCCTTCAAGTTCTTTCGCAATGGCATCCGCTACATCCGCTTTCAGAATATCGGAATGGATGATGCTGACGTTGTCATATGAAGACAAGGTATCTTCAAGTACCGGAAGCAAGCGCTGATCGATTTCAAAAGCCAGCACTTTTCCGGCAGCACGTGCCAGGTGTTCAGTCAACGCTCCGATGCCGGGTCCTATTTCAATGGCCGCGGATTGTTTCGTCAAATCTGCCTGGCTGACGATTTTCCGCAGAATATTCGGGTCGATCAAAAAGTTCTGTCCAAGGCTTTTCTTCACAGTCAGGCCGTGTTTCGCCATTATTTCCTGGGTGCGTATGGGTGTTGCTATATCTTTCATCATTTTCGTTCCTCCTGATTCAGCGCCTGCACCGCTTCGATGAATTGCTGTTTCGTTATGCCGAACATATGCAGCCGCTTGGCAAGTTGTTTGCCGTTGGTATAGCCGATCTGCAGAAGATTACCGATATCTGTTCGGCGCTGCCTTGCCTGCGGATGGGCCACAAGCTTGGCTATAATCAAATCTTCCATAGTGATTTCAGCCGGTTCTTCATTGTTCCAAAGTGTATGGACGGAAGCCAGTGCTTCCCGGATATCTTCGTCTTTGGCATGTTCAATGCCAAGACCTTTGCCGTTCTTCGCAATGGTTTTTTCCTTCGCTAAAAACGCGTGCTTGGCCGTGGGCACGTATTCCTCAATAATAGCACGGATCCGCCTGCCTGGATAATCAGGATCTGTAAATACAATTACCCCGCGTTTAGATGCGGCGTGCGCGATTTTTTTCAATGTCTCTTCGGAAATAGCGGAGCCGTTCGTTTCTATCGTATCGGCTTCCACCGCGCGTTTGACGGCAACCGTATCATCCTTGCCTTCGACTACAATCACTTCTTTGATTTTCATCAGTTGTTCCTCGTTTCAAAACTTTTTGTTTTAGTTTACCGCGTTCCGGCTAAACATGTAAAAAGCTTTCCCGGGCTGCCCCGGGAAAGCTTTCCAATTTCTTCATTAATCCAGAATTTTGATTTTCACTTGCTGGCGGCCAAATGCCAAAGCCGCAGAGCGGTCCGCCATGAAGATATCGATTTTGTTGCCTTTGATTGCACCGCCGGTATCGCCAGCGATTGCATGGCCATATCCTTCAACCCATACTTTCGAGCCGAGCGGAATAACGGAAGGGTCAACTGCGATCACTTTCAAGTGCGGGTTCGCTTTCAAGTTGATGCCTGTTGCAGTGATGCCTGAGCAGCCTGTGCATAAAGCCGTATAAGCAGTTGCCGATACGTAGAATTCACGGCTGCTTGATGGTTCACTGCTTTGAACTGGTGCTGCAGTTTTTGTTGTTTTAGTCGATGTTGCTGCCGGCTGTGGTGCTGCCGCTTTTTTCGGAGCAGGAGCTGCCGCTGTTGTATCATTTCCACGGGAAACACTTGCGACAACAGTTTTCGTTCCGACTGCTACTACTTGTTTCTTCGCTTCTTTGATGACTTTCTCGCCTTTAAGTTCACGTTTTACTTCTTTGCCGTTTTCCATGACAACTTCGTAAGTCTTTTCTACAAGACCTTCTTCGCCTTTTTGGACTACTTTTTCAGATCCTTTCAAAAGAGAGGAATCTTTCTTCGTTTCCTTGGCGAATTTCACTGAATCTTCCACTACATCGGTGACCTTTTCTACACGAACAACTTTAACTTCAGATCCGGGAAGGATTAATTCATCCATATCTTTTTCTACGCGATCAAGATCGCTCAAAGTGATTTTATGCTGTTTTAAAAAGTCAGCGACCGTAGTCGAAGTGGACCATACTTTCTTTTCTTCCAGTCCATCAAAGATTGTCACTTCATAAGCTTTTTCAACAGAAATAGCTGTGTTTGCATCTACTTCTTCGTTTAACGCAGGTGTTACTTTATCGTGTTCAGTGATTTCAATTTCCGCTTTAGCCAGAATATCTTCGACTGTATTCGAAGTTGTCCAGGCTGATGTCGGTTTGCCATCCACTGTTATCGTGAATTGGTCGGCTTCCGTCCATTCAATCACGATATCTTTGTCGATTGAAGCTTCTGCTGTATGGCTTAAATAGTCATCCTGCCCTACTTCGATTGACTGTTCCGCAAGAAATGCCCCGACAGTTTCAGCGTGGGTTTTGACTTCTTCTTTTTCGCCATTGGAAATCATCGTTACCGTGTTTTTCGTACCTTCATAAATTGCGAAAGCCATAACCGCCGCAAACATGAGCACCGTAGCCAACGTGATGATCACTGATTTCTTTTTGGATGTTTTTATTGTTGAGTAATTATTATCCTCGTCTTCTTTCGTCAAATGTAACTCCTCCTCATTCACCTGTGTGATTATATAGACTCATTTAGTTGCATGTCAATTAGAACGGTTTTCAGCCATTCTTTCTCTTTAGTTCAATTTAAAGAATCTTTCAGCGTTCTGTGTGGTGATTTTTGCCACTTCTTCCACCGGCAAATCCTTCAAGCGGGCGATTTCTTCCGCCACCAGCGTTACGTAGGAAGGTTCGTTGCGTTTTCCGCGGTAAGGGTGAGGCGCAAGATAAGGCGCGTCCGTTTCGATCAATAAATGTTCGAGCGGAATCTCTGTTGCGACTTCCTTAGGCTTTTTGGCATTCTTGAAAGTCACAGGTCCGCCAAGCGAAATCATGAAATTCATGTCGATGCTGATCTGGGCCGTTTCGACGCTTCCGCCGAAGCAGTGCATAATGCCGCCGACTTCCGCCGCATTTTCCTCTTTCAGGATGGTCAGGACGTCTTCTGTCGCTTCTCGGTTATGGATGATGATCGGCAGCTGCAGTTTTTTCGCCAGCCGAATCTGCTTGCGGAAAACTTCCTGCTGGATGTCCTTGGGCGATTTGTCCCAATGATAATCCAAGCCTGTTTCTCCGATGCCGACGACTTTCGGATGTGCCGAGAGTTCTTCGATCCATTTCAAATCTTCATCCGTGCAATCAACCGCATCAACCGGATGCCAGCCAATCACCGCATAAAGGAAATCATATTCTTCTATTAATGCCATCGCGCGTTCAATCGTTTTTCGATCAAAACCGATGACAATCATTTTTGTAACATTATTTTCTAATGCGCGTTCGATGACTTCTTTCAAATCATCGTCGTATTGGTCCGCATTTAAATGTACGTGAGTATCAATAAACATATGCATTCTCCTTACGCTAAGCTTTATTTTATCCGTAAACTTCATTTCTTTCTTCTCAGTAATATTACATTTGTATAACAAAACATCTTTTTTGCATGACAATTTGCCTGTAATACATCCAAAAAAGACTGCAAAATTCACCATAATAAAAATGGTCCGCTCAGTCAAGCGGACCATCTTCAGATAAGGATTTATTTAATTTTTGCGCCGTTAGGCAGTTTTTCAGCGATTGACGCTAAAGTCAGGAAGCCGTCTTTTTCGCCAGCCAAAATCATGCCCTGCGATAATTCGCCGCGTAATTTAACTGGTTTCAAGTTGGCGACCACCACCACTTTTTTGCCAACTAATTCTTCCGGTTTGTAATGTTCAGCGATGCCCGAAACCACTTGGCGCTGCTCATAGCCTAAGTCCAACTGCAATTTCAGGAGTTTCGACGTTTTCGGCACCGGCTCGCAAGCTGTAACCGTTGCCGCACGAAGATCGACCTTCGCGAAATCATCGATCGTGATTTCCGGCACATCCGGCACTTCTTCGATTACTTCCTCTTCCGGTTCGGCAGCAGCACCACCGCGCATTTGGTCACGGATATACGCAACTTCCGGTTCGATTTCAAGACGCGGGAAGATTGGTGTGCCTTTTGCCACAACTTTCGTGCCAGCTGGAATTTTACCGAAACCTTCCAGCGTTTCCCAAGTCAGGTATTCTTCGGACAAGCCAAGCTGTTCGATGATCTGCTTCGGTGCATTCGGCAGGAATGGCTGAAGCATAACAGCTGTCATGCGCAAGCTTTCCGCCAGGTGGGCCATAACAGAAGCAAGCTCTTCTTTTCTGTTTTCATCTTTTGCCAGCACCCACGGCTGTGTTTCATCGATGTACTTATTGCTTCGTGAAATCAGTATCCAAACTTCGCTTAAAACCATGCTGAACTGCATTTTTTCCATGTGCTTCTCATAGTTTTCGACCGTTTCTTTCGCAACACGCTGAAGTGTCGCGTCAAATTCCGTCTTTTCACCGGCAATTTGCGGCACTTCCCCATCAAAGTATTTATTGATCATGGACACTGTGCGGTTCAATAAATTCCCGAGGTCGTTGGCAAGATCGTAATTTGTCCGTTCGATAAACGCTTCCGGAGAAAATACGCCGTCAGAACCGAAAGGCAGTTCCCGCAGCAGGAAGTAACGCGTGGCGTCAAGGCCATAACGCTCAACCAGCATTTCCGGATAAACGACATTACCTTTTGATTTCGACATTTTGCCGTCTTTCATCATGATGAAGCCGTGAGCGAAAACTTTTTTCGGCAATGGCAAATCAAGCGCCATCAAGAAAATCGGCCAGTAGATCGTGTGGAAACGGACGATGTCCTTACCAACTACATGGACATCCGCCGGCCAGTATTTATTGAACAGTGAATCGTCGTCAGAACCGTAGCCCAGCGACGTAATATAATTCGACAATGCATCCACCCACACATAGATAACGTGCTTCGGATCTCCAGGAACCGGAATTCCCCAGTCAAATGATGTACGTGACACAGAAAGATCCTCGAGACCCGGTTTGATGAAGTTGTTGATCATTTCATTTTTACGGGATTCAGGCTCGATGAATTCGACATTATTCTCGTAATAATCCAGGAGGCGGGCTGCATATTTCTTCATATTGAAGAAATACGATTCTTCCTTCACTTTATGGACCGGGCGGCCGCAATCCGGACATTTGCCGTTGTCCAACTGGCTTTCTGTATAGAAGGACTCACAAGGCGTGCAGTACCAGCCTTCGTAATGGCCTTTATAGATGTCTCCGTTATCGAGGAATTTCTGGAAAATCTTTTCCACGCCTTCTTTGTGGCGGGGTTCAGTCGTCTGGATAAAATCATCATAAGTGATGTCCATCGTTTTCCAGACACTTTTCGCGGCTTCCGCCATGCCATTTACATATTCCTGCGGTGCCAGGCCGGCTTCCTGGGCTTTTTCTTCTATTTTCTGGCCATGTTCATCCATGCCCGTCAAAAAGCGGACATCAAAGCCCCGAAGGCGTTTATAGCGGGCCATCGCATCGGATGCGACCGTTGTATAAGCGGTTCCGATATGGAATTTTCCGCTTGGATAATAAATCGGCGTCGTTAAATAAAAAGTATCTTTGTTTGCAGTCACGAAAAATTCCTCCAGTTTGTTTGTATAAAGTTTATTTTAACGAAGTCCGCAATTTTGTACAATCTTTCAATCTTAGGCGTCCCAAGGTATTTATTGTAAAAATATTATATCTAAATTTTCTGTTTAATTTTACCAATTGTCGAATCGTTGCCAGTTAAAGCGATTCTTTTTTAGAGTTTTCAATAATTTATGTCATAAATTATGGTATTTCGTTATAAATTCGATAGTTTTTTGTTGACCTGGAAGAAAGGAGTTGGTATGATTTATGACAGGAAGTGGTAATTGTCGAATTTTGGCGAAAACATCTATAAAATTCAAGGGGGACGAATATTATGAAATCAACAGGTATCGTACGTAAAGTTGACGAATTGGGCCGTGTAGTTATTCCAATCGAATTGCGCCGCACATTGGGGATCGCAGAGAAAGACGCTTTGGAGATCTATGTCGATGACGACAAAATCATCTTGAAAAAATACATGCCAAACATGACTTGTGCTGTAACAGGCGAAGTATCAGACGACAACATGAAACTTGTCGGCGGCAAATTGGTCTTGAGTTCTGAAGGCGCAGAAATGCTGATGAAAGAAATTCAAGGCAACTTGAAAAAATAAGCTTTTTAAAACCGGAGCGCATGAAGCGCTCCGGTTTTTTTTAAGTATGAAACGCCTGATAAACATCTCTTTTCGACAATTTCCGGTCTATCGAGACCTTTTTTATCGCCTCTTTTGAGGAAAGCTGTTCCCGCTCCATCACTTCTTCGACATGTTCTTCTATTGATAAATCTTCCCACCAGACCGTTGTTTCGACAAGATCCGGTTCTGCATTCCCTTCGATGACGAGACAGAATTCGCCGCGTATTTCATTGGCGTCCGCCCATTCCACCGCTTGTTCCACCGTCCCTCTCAGGAACTCCTCGAATTTCTTGGTCACTTCCCGCGCCAGAACAATCCGGCGGTCATTGCCGAAATTCTTCTGAATACTTTTCAGGCTTTCCTTCAGCCGGTGAGGCGCTTCATAAAAAATAAGCGTCTCGCGGTTTTGACTCAGCAGCTCAAGTTCAGCCTGTCGCTCTTTTTTACCCCGTGACAGAAAGCCATAGAACTGGAACGGCTGAGGCGCAATACCGGAAGCGATGAGCGCACTGAGCGCTGCATTAGCCCCAGGAATCGGCACGACTGGAAACCCTTCCGCAATCGCGCGCTTCACGATATCCTCACCCGGATCGGAAATGCACGGCATCCCTGCGTCGCTGACAAGCGCTACGGATTTGCCTTCTTCCAGATAGCTAAGAATTTTATGGCCGCCGCTTTCCTGGTTATGTTCATGATAACTGACCAGTTTCGTTTGAATATCAAAGTAATTACACAGTTTCTTTGTATTTCTCGTGTCTTCCGCCGCGATGATATCGACTTCTTTCAAAATGCGCAGCGCGCGGACCGTCATGTCTTCCAGATTGCCGATCGGCGTCGCAACGAGATACAAAGTTGCTGTTGTTTCCTGAAAACTTTTTTGGGATTTCATCAGGCCTGCTCCTTCCCTTCAGCAATATAACGGATTTTTTTCGCTTTCGTTAATTGCTTGAAGGCATATTCCGCCTTCATCGCTTCCGGCTTTGTTTCAAATTCTTCGAAATGAATCATTTTCACCGGCCCTCTCGCCCGTGTGTATTTTGCACCTTTGCCGGCATTATGCGTCTCCAGCCGTTTCTGCAAATCATTGGTATATCCCGCGTAATAGGAATTGTCGGCACATTCAAGTACATAAAAGTAATGGCTATTTGTCTCCATAAAGCATTTCCCGCACTTCTTCCGTATATTCCCCGTCGTCTCCGTAGACAATCAGCGGCGGCATGATTTTCAGATCCGGCTTGCCGTCTTTTATTCCTTCAATTAATAAAGTATTTGCTTCTTTTCCGGCTTTCGGATAGACCAATCTTACGCGTTTTGGCTCCAGCCGATTGGCGCGCATAGCTGTGATCAAGTCGATCAGCCGCCCTGAGCGGTGCACAAATGCCGCCTTGCCGCCCTGCTTCAATAACTGGCTGGCAGAACGCACAGCCTCGTCCAGCGTCAAATAGAGCTCGTGGCGCGCAATCGCCATATGTTCGCTGATATTTTTATCGCTCATATTATCCGCTGGGAAATATGGCGGGTTGCATGTCACCACATCGTATTTCTCAAAACCGAGCGTCTCCGGAATCGTTTTGACATCGCCTTGCAGAATGCTGATCTGCGGCTCCAGTCCGTTATACGCCACACTGCGCTGCGCCATATCCACAAGCCGCTCCTGCAGCTCGACACCGATAATCTGGGATTCCGTCCGAGCACTTAAAAAAAGTGGAATGGCCCCGTTCCCTGTACATAAATCCACAATCTTCCCGCGTTTCAGCGGCAAGTAAGCAAACCTCGCTAATAAAACCGCATCAAGTGAAAACGAAAATACAGAAGGGCTTTGAATGATCCGTAATTCCTCCGCCAATAAATAATCCAGCCGTTCGTCATCCAACAGCATATTTTCAACTCCTCCACAAAACAAAAAGCTGCCGCCACACAAAGTGGCCGCAGCTTCTGTTGATTTGACCATCAATTCTGCTTGTTTAAAAATGAAAGGCAGAACAAGCAATCATCACCTTTTCGGGAACTGCCAAAATGTACGTGGCAGACATGATAGCCTTCGTGATAAAGACGGGCCAGATTATCATAGCCCTCACCGATATCCATGACCGCTCTTTCGAGTTTTACAGGATCCACAGCCGCAGCAGCTTCCGGAACCGCCTCATGAAGTTCATCCAGGCGCGCACGCAAATGATGATTTTCAAGCTGCAGCGCATGATGTTCTTCCATCGTATGCGCCACTACTGCTTTCAATTCGCGAAATTGCTGCTGCATCGATTCAAGCTGCTGCTCAAAATCCATGACCGTGTCCAAAAAGTTCTTATCTTTCACACCAACCACCTCACGCTCTCGTTCCTTGGTCCATTATCTCACTTAATGCATATTCAAGTGTCTGTTCCTGCTCAGAAAGGCGGATTTTCAATACGCGCTCCAGAATATTCATACTGACAACACGACCTTCGCCATCCGGAGTTGTTACCCGGGTGCCGACATCCGGCATTTCTTTTTTCGCTTGCTCATATTCATCATTCTCATACTTGAGGCAGCACATCAAGCGCCCGCATAAGCCGGAAATTTTTGATGGATTCAAAGACAGATTCTGATCTTTGGCCATTTTAATCGAAACCGGTTCAAAATCACCCAGGAATGTCGAACAGCAAAGCATGCGCCCGCATGGTCCGATGCCTCCGAGCATTTTCGCTTCATCTCTTACACCGATTTGGCGAAGTTCAATGCGTGTCCGGAATATTGACGCCAGATCTTTTACAAGGTTCCGGAAATCAACGCGTCCTTCCGCCGTGAAATAAAAAATCACTTTATTGCGGTCAAATGTATATTCGACATCAACCAATTTCATATCGAGCCGATGTTCTTCAATCTTGCCTGTACCCGTTTCAAATGCGCGCTGCGCTTCCTGGCGGTTATCTTCCACCTGCTGGCGGTCACGTTCACTTGCTACACGAACGACTTGTTTCAGCGGCAATACGACATCGTTTTCGCCGACCGTCTTGACCGGTACGACCACTTTTCCGTATTCCACTCCACGAGCTGTTTCAACGATGACATAATCATCTTTTTCGATCGTAAATTCACCTGGATCGAAATAATATATTTTACCCGCTTTTTTAAAGCGGACACCTATGACATTATACAATTTTTACCCCTCCCGCAGATTCAGCATTAATTGCTCCATCAGCAGCGTTCGGTTCATATTGCGAGGCAATTGCTGTTTGGCCTGTAAAATGGCCTGCAGCTGTTTTGACAACACAGTAAAAGAACGCTGAAGAGCCATCTGCTTCCAAGTTTCTTCCATGTCTGGATACGTTCTTGCTGTCTCGAGTCCTGCCTTTACCGAAGCAATGTCCCGATATGCAAATAATAACATGTCCAGGCCTCTTTCGGTATCTTCTTTTTCCTTAAACAACGGAAGCCAGTCGGATTGCAGCATAAGAAGTGCCTCGTGTACATTGTTGCTGACCACTTCCACCAGCTTCAAAACTGTTTTTCTTGCCTGCGGAAACTGTTCATCCGCACTGAGTGCCAATGCTTCTTCTTCACTTTGCGTCAGCATGCTTACCGTTGCGGCCATAGAAGCCGTCATGCCCCCTGCAATCAGCTTTTCCATCAAGACAGGACGCGACAACGGCTGAAACGATACAAGCTGGCAACGAGAACGGATAGTGCTCATAATCGCATTCAATCGCTCTGTTTGAAGGATAGCGGTGACATTGAATTCCGGCTCCTCCAGAAATTTCAGCAACGCATTGGCGGAAGCATTATTCATCCGGTCCGCTTCCTGAATGACATATATCTTACGCCCTGTATTCAACCCGGTTTTATTCATTGAATAAATCAATTCACGGATCTGGTCAATTTTGATGTTTTGGCCATCCGGCTCAATAAAGACGATATTCGGGTGATTTCCAGAATCATATAAATGGCAACTTCTGCATGTTCCACATGGAACATTTTGCTGCGGATTTTCACAAAGCAGCAGCTTCACAAAAAAATGCGTTACTTCTTTTATTCCCGAACCGGCAGGCCCTTCAAAAAGGAAGGCATGTGCCAGCCGGTCTTTTTCAAAAGCTCCTTGCAGCCTCTTCATCACAATCGGCTGCATCTGCTCGAATTCTTCGGTTGTCATCTGCACAAGCTCACCTTCCGCCTTTTTAAAAAAATCCCGTGTTCCAAGGGAGCACGGGTGTCATATATTTCATCGTTAAACGCTGCTTAGAAATGATGGAATTGCTCAATCGGCAACACGAAAATCGTGGCGCCGCCCACTTCCACTTCCACAGGATATGGTATATACGAATCCGCGTTTCCGCCCATAGGTGAAACAGGTGCTACCATCTGTTCACGTGATCGGCAATTTTCCCGGATCAAATCCATTAATTTAGGGACAAGGCTGTCATCAACCCCGATTAAAAAAGTCGTATTCCCTGAGCGCAAAAACCCTCCTGTACTGGCAAGCTTGGTAGCCCGGAAATCATTTTTTGTCAAAGCATTGGATAATCGGTTACTGTCTTGGTCCTGTACAACTGCAACGACGAGTTTCATCAGCACTCACTCCTTTTTATTGGTCTTTCTTCTATATAATTATAACACGAACAATTAATTACGCTGTATAACTTTCCATGCCTTTTATAATTGCTGCCAGCGCAGACGCCACAACTTCTTCCGGCTCTTTGGAAGCATCAATTCTGACAATGCGATCGGGATAACGGCGTGAAACCTCCTGGTAGCCCTCATACACTTTTTGGTGGAACGGTAATTTCTCCATATCCAAGCGGTTCTGTTCCCTTCCGCTGTTTGCCGCAATCCTTTGCAGACCAATTTCAGGCGGCACATCAAATAATAAGGTCAAATCCGGCCAAGTGTCTTGAATCGCGAATTCATTGATGGAAAGAACTTCATCAATGCCAAGGCCGCGCGCATGCCCCTGATAAGCCAGAGAACTGTCGATAAAGCGGTCACAAAGCACCACTTTCCCCTGCTGTAGCGCTGGTACCACTTTCTCAACGAGATGCTGTCGCCGGGCGGCTGCATAAAGAAGCGCTTCTGTACGCCCGTCCATTGCCGTGTGGTTTTTATTTAAAATCACCTCGCGGATCTTTTCAGCAATCTCAATGCCTCCCGGTTCCCGCGTCAAAACGGCCTCGATACCTAATGGCTGCAATTGTTTCATCAATTGCTCGATAGCCGTCGTCTTGCCAGCTCCTTCAGGCCCTTCAATCGTAATAAAATATCCTGGTTTGTTCATTAATCATTTCCTCCATGCTGTATGACCAAAAGTTGCTTTTCAGCCAATTTATGTTCACCTTGAATCACTGCACCTGCGGCCAAATGATCCATTAATTGCTCCAATTTCACGTGTGTCCATACCTCTCCCGGCAGTGCTAGCGGAACTCCGGGCGGATAGGGAGTGACCATAGCTGCTGAATGGCGGCCCATCGCTTTTGTATAGGAAATCCATTCCGAATCCGCCAAATCAATCGCCTCATAAGAGATTTCCGGCTCACTGATTACAATTGGCTCCTGGCGTGTTACCGGCAATTCCTTATCCGTCTGCTCTTTTCGAAGTTTTTGTACAGCTTCCCTGATCCGGCTTCTAATTTCCGCAAATGGATAGGTGTGACTTTGTTTCATTAATGGCAATACCATCACCACTTGCCGTGAATCGGCCATTTCAGCATAAACATTTACTTCTTCAAGTTTCTCCTGAAGTCTGAAACCATTATAACCTTTCACTCTCAACATGATTTTGAGTGGATCGTGTGCTTCAAAAACTTCAAGTTTTGAAATTGACAGGAGACTCCCTATAAACAGCTTTCGTTTCTCTACAAAATGTTGCAGATGCGGTCCGGAATACGTCTGAATATACGCTCTTGCATCATCCAACGAGGCCATAATCAAATAAGATGGACTGCTTGATTGGAACATGCGCAGATATTTGCTGATCTTTTTTGCATTAACCCGTTTTTCTTTTATATGAAGAAAAGATCCCATCGTCATAGCAGGCAATGTCTTGTGTGCAGACTGCACTACAGCATCTGCGCCGTAAGAGAAAGCAGACTTCGGAAATGGACCACCGGCAAGCAAATGGGCACCATGAGCTTCATCAACCAACACCGGAATATCAAATAGATGACTGTACTTTATTATTTCTTCTATTTCTGGTCCAGCCATGCCGTAATAATTGGGATAAGTCAAAATCAAAGCTTTTGCTTCCGGATATTGCTGGATAGCATCTTTCAATGTTTTTAACGATACGCCTTCCGCACTTTGGGACGCTTCACTCCATTCCGGCGCCAGGTACACCGGCCGCAATTTGGCCAATTCCAACGCATGAAAAATTGATTTATGGGAGTTTCGCTGAACCAGTACACGGTCCCCTTCTTTGCAGACTGCATGAATCATCGCCAAATTGCCGCTTGTTGAGCCATTTACCAAAAAGAAACTTTGATCAGCTCCATAAGCTTCAGTCAACAAATCTTGAGCTTCCTTTATGGCGCCTTCAGGATAATGTAAATCATCCAGTCCGCTTAATTCAGTTTGATCATATTGCAGAGATGATCGTATCTCATTCGGCAACCCGGATAATTCCCCATGTTTATGTCCTGGAACATGAAATGAAACAGGTCGCTGCTGCTGAAACTTTTTTAACGCTTCCACTAAAGGGCGCCGTTGCGTCATATAATCCATCCTCATATCTTTCTTATTCCTTCTATTATAGCGAACTTGAGCATCAATGAGCAAAGTCGTTTCAATGAAAGCGCCTTACCTGTTCCTTTTATTAGCAATTTCTTTGTTATTATCATTAACATCATTATTTCCGGTAAAATTTATAACAAAAAAGGCCGCTACCGCTTACGCGGTAACGACCTTTCTTTTGTGCCCAGCGGCGTCCTACTCTCACAGGGGG
>NZ_JBXYIF010000117.1:0-270 GCF_057369535.1 Planococcus sp. RAB007_Raresut | reverse complement strand
GCAGACACACAAAAACCGCTCCCTAGAGCGTTTTTTTTACATCTACGATAAGAGTGGAGAACAACTCGGCGGTAACTCCCTGAGTAGTGTGCATTACATGGGCATAGGTATCCATCGTCGTCTTGGCATCGGCGTGACCCAAACGTTCCTGGATGACCTTTGCATGGACCCCGGCCTTAATGTGCAAGGTCGCATGCGAGTGTCGCAATTCATGCATTGTGATTTCTGGGGTCTCCGCCGCCTTGACGGTCAGGCTGTGACGTCGCCGCA
>NZ_JBXYIF010000116.1:0-270 GCF_057369535.1 Planococcus sp. RAB007_Raresut | reverse complement strand
GCGGGTCACAATCGTTCCCATAAATGCCATATTGGTAATATCGCGAAGTGAAACATCCGGTTTTTTCAATTTATCAGCATGCTTCACAACCGGGATTGATTCCCCGGTCAGCGCTGATTCTTCTATTTCAAGGCTTCTCGCTTCAACAATTCGAACTTCTGCGCCAATTCTGTCCCCGCTCGTAAATTTCACAATATCACCCGCCACCAGTTCCATAGAAGGAATCTTTGTCCAACTTCCTTCCCTGAGTGCCATAACGTGCTGTGTTGA
>NZ_JBXYIF010000115.1:0-270 GCF_057369535.1 Planococcus sp. RAB007_Raresut | reverse complement strand
CCTCGACACGCCACATACGACCGACCTACCCCCGTCGAATCCATAACGTCCCCGGGGTGGTAATTGGTACTCTATTTAATATACCACAATTAGGATCCGTTGTCACTATTTTTGCCGATCGCGCATCGCACGGTCGACGTCACGCTTCGCGTCTTTCTTCTTCAAGTCCTCTCGTTTGTCGTACTTCTTCTTCCCTTTTCCGACGCCGAGCAGGCACTTGGCGAACCCGTTTTTGATATACACTTTGAGCGGGATAATCGTGTAGCCGTC
>NZ_JBXYIF010000114.1:0-271 GCF_057369535.1 Planococcus sp. RAB007_Raresut | reverse complement strand
AGAGTTACCACGCGAACGTACTGCAATTGCATCATCTGCTTTGGGTGCCATTCGCGGAGCAATTGATTTAGCTACGACCTATGTAAACGAGCGTCAAGCTTTTGGTCAAGCAATTGCGCAATTCCAAAATACACGTTTCGTGATGGCTCAAGCAAAGATTGACGAATTAGCAACGGCAGCGTTCTACAACCAAAATGTTGAATTGTATATGCAAGGTAAATTGGATGTTGAAACTGCTGCGGCATTGAAGAGCTTCAGTACTGATATGCAG
>NZ_JBXYIF010000113.1:0-271 GCF_057369535.1 Planococcus sp. RAB007_Raresut | reverse complement strand
CTCTCCCAGCCGAACCGGGCCTTCGGGGCGCCAGTCCGCATTGAATTCGATGTCATCTTTCTCGAACAGCATGATCACCGTCGATCCGAGAAGGAAGCGGCCCATTTCCTCGCCCTGTTCGAGCACGACCGGCTGGTCCGAATAATCCCACTCGGCAATCGCCCCGGTGCGTTGCGGATTGACCACCCCGTGCCATGTGGTGGCCATGCTGCCGACAAACGTCGCGCCGACCAGCACCATCACGAAGGGCCCATGCGTTTCGGCATCGAAC
>NZ_JBXYIF010000112.1:0-271 GCF_057369535.1 Planococcus sp. RAB007_Raresut | reverse complement strand
GGTTGAGATCCGGGGTGAGACGAAGACCTTCTTGCCGGAGGAAATTTCGTCTATGGTGTTGACAAAGATGAAGGAAACAGCTGAAAGCTATCTGGCAAAGACTGTCACCAAGGCAGTCATCACTGTGCCTGCCTACTTCAATGATGCTCAGCGTCAAGCCACAAAGGATGCTGGGGCCATCGCAGGTTTGGAGGTCCTGCGTATCATCAATGAGCCCACAGCTGCTGCCATTGCGTATGGTTTGGACAAAGTGAAGGACAACCGAGAGCGG
>NZ_JBXYIF010000111.1:0-271 GCF_057369535.1 Planococcus sp. RAB007_Raresut | reverse complement strand
GTCCGAAGCGTCATATGGCTTAAAGAGAAGATCATCCATCGACACATCAATCGGTACATCCGTGTAAATGGTCGCCAACTGTTTCGACATTTTCGCTTCTTGTTCATTCGCCTCTACTTTTTCCTTTTGCTTCCCTTTCAACTCATCCGTATGTTCGTAAAGGGCCTCGACGGTACCGTATGTGGCAATCAACTTCAGTGCCGTCTTTTCCCCGACCCCTGGAATACCAGGAATGTTGTCAAATTTATCTCCCATTAATCCTTTTAGGTCA
>NZ_JBXYIF010000110.1:0-271 GCF_057369535.1 Planococcus sp. RAB007_Raresut | reverse complement strand
ATCGGAATTGCAGGCGTGAATGATGAACATTTAGAGCTCCTATCGCAAATCGCGATTCTCTGCTCAGACGAAAGCAATGTAGAGCGCCTTGTTCAGGCGAAAACGAAGGAAGAAATCTTGGCGCTCTTTATGGAAGAGGTGGCGTAAATGAAAGCTGTTCACTTTGGGGCAGGAAACATCGGACGAGGCTTTATCGGATTATTGCTCAACCAAAGCGGTTACGAGGTGACGTTTGTCGACATCAATGATACGGTCATCGAAGCGCTTGAGG
>NZ_JBXYIF010000109.1:0-271 GCF_057369535.1 Planococcus sp. RAB007_Raresut | reverse complement strand
AGAAAATAAGAAAACATTAATGGGCCTGCAAGAAAATATATCTCTTAAGACAATTGTTCTACATTTCATGATAAAATATATAAATTATCATGCAAGTTATGTAAATAAGTTCTTTACTTACTCGTTACCATACATCACTAGTTGATAGTTGAACTTACAAGCTGCAACTATATATCAATTATACTAGATTCAGTCCTACTACAAGCAAAATCAACAAAAATATGAAAGAATTTGTTAGTTCTTAAGAAATGCAAATAACAAAATTATATTC
>NZ_JBXYIF010000108.1:0-272 GCF_057369535.1 Planococcus sp. RAB007_Raresut | reverse complement strand
CTTGCGGCTGGACAGCAGGTCGGGAATGCTGCGGTTTCGTTCTGTGTGCCGGATCTTGGCGTTGCGCTCGTTTTGGCTTTCCACAAAATTGGAATATCTGCTCTCGTAAAATTGTCGTTCTACCTCCGAGAATGTCCCGGCCAGATCATCCGGGTCTTGTGGGGCGATAGTGGAGCGAAATCCGTGGAAGCAGTCCCAGTAGATATTGCCTTTGGCTCGTTCGGGGTCGATGTGCTCGCTGTTGGTGAGGTCGAAATTCCGGTCGTTGTGCT
>NZ_JBXYIF010000010.1:0-42932 GCF_057369535.1 Planococcus sp. RAB007_Raresut | reverse complement strand
AATATTTGATAACCTCACCGATGGTCATGGAGTTCACCCTTATCCCTAATTTACAGATTTTCTAAATTGTACCATGATGGAAAAGAGATTTTATTGAACCTGCAGTAAATTTGTAAAGTGAATTAAGTAAAAACGAAGCTATTTTTCTCAGAAGTAAATCCAACTGCTATAAATTCCTTCATTTCAGTTAACATATGAGGGATTATAGGAAGGGAAGGAGTGATGCATATAACTTCTTTCCTTCTTTCGTTTGTTTAAGTGTACTTTTACGAACGCTCTAATTCAGTAGTATAGATTGTAAAAGGTGAAGAGCTATAGAGATTCTTTTGGAAAGAGACTAAAATGAATATATCGTTTTGTGGTTTCAAAATATTCAAATTGAAGGAGCTAAAAATTATGGTAACAATTAAATATCACCTGGTTGAAGAAGACATTCCTACATTAAAAGAAGTCTATCAATCTGTCGGTTGGCTGAAACATGATGAAGAGACAATCAGAAAAATTTTTAGTGCAAGTACCCATGCCGTTTTTGCAATGGAAGACCATAAAATAGTAGGTTTTTCGAGAGCACTTTCAGATGGAGTATTTAACGCAGCAATTTATGATGTTGTAGTACATAAAGAGTTTCAAGGAAGAGGCATTGCTCGGATTTTAGTTGATGACTTGTTAAATCAATTTAATCAGATCTCTTGCATCCAACTAATTTCCACTTCTGGAAATGAAGGCTTTTATCAAAAACTTGGCTTTAGAAAGTTAAAGACAGGAATGGCTAAATATTTACGGGAAGAGTTAGCTACTGAGTATTTAGAGCAGTAAAAAAGAATATTTGCTTCTTATTTTCTAGTGCAAACAGGAACTGGAAAAAATATCAATGACTATATTTATTACTATTCTATGAAGGTCATTCAATCATTTTTACCTCGGTTGTATTTAGATTTCTAGTTTTCAAAATTACTTTATAGGTTTACATATCAGCACTTATCGGAAGCTCGTACAATAATGAAGTACTACTGTAGGAGCTTTCCAAAGCCCAATATCCGGATGTATTGAGAAAAAAATAAAGTAAAGTATATAATGAGAGTAGATGCAAGAAGAAATTGTAAGCAACAAAAAAACTATGGGAGAAGGAGGGATGATGTGAAGTATCTAATTGATCACGACAAAACCGTAATCCACGAAGTGAAGTTCGTCGAAAGTCGATGTGAAGTATCAAGTGTTGCTGAAGCTAGCGACTCAGCTGACGATATCAAGAATTATGAGATAAAAAATTCCTATATACAATGCCCGTATTGCCGGTCAATCGAATTCCTCATCGATTGACTATGATAAAGCTTATTTTCAACAGTAAGCTTTCTTCGTATTTCCGCGTGAATCCCCGATTCTCCATTTAAAAACGCAAATTCAAAATGTTCGTTTGTCTGCTTTAATTACTGCTTATCTAATAAGCAATGTGTATTTTAAAAAATATAACTAAATTTTTCATCTAATGCTAACGCAAAATACAAAAAGAAAGGATTGGCGAGGTGGAAAAATCTGATTTTCTGGCCGATACGCTTAGCAGAATATTGATGACTCAAGTAAACAAGATGAACGGCAAGTATTCGATGAAAAAAACAAGGGAAATTGCGATTACTGAAAATGACCAAGTCTTTGACTGTGTACTGGAGATGGATATATCCTGTGAACCGTATCTTGACGGCAGATATGCAGTGAATAAGGCGGAAGTCTTATTAACACCTGAAGAACTCCCTGCTTTTTCAGTAGCGCTCCGTGATTACAAGATTGCTCTCCCACTGAATACTAAACAACATGTAGTGACAAACCCGAATATCGTCTGTCTGTTTATGGAATCAGAGAAGCCGGCTGATCAATTTGCGGAACGCCTTGCTGCGGCAATGAAAGTAATCGGCTGTCTGTGAGGTTTCAATGATAGTTTTAAAATGGAAAGGAGAATCTTATGCTGACTTATACCGGAGAAAGAGTCATTCCTGAAATGATGAATCCGATGAACGGCATGTTGCTTGAACATATCGCCCGGTATCATTTTGCGATTGAATATGCAGAGGGAAGGGTTTTGGATCTCGCTTGCGGAGTGGGATACGGAGCACAGCTCCTGGCAAAGGCGAAAAACAAGCAGATAGAAGAAGTAATTGCGGTGGACGCTGACACTGAAGCCATCCGTTACGCCAAACACAGATATTATCATCCCAAAGTAAGTTATCTGCAGGATGATGCATTAAATCCTCAACTCCCTCAAAGACTCGGCACATTCGATGCCATCATCTCTTTTGAAACGATAGAACATTTAAATGACGAAAAAAGATTTCTCGACTCGGTATATGCCTTGCTGAAACCGGGTGGCATGCTGATTCTTTCTACGCCTTTTGGACTTGGCAGAGGAAAACCATGCGGGACGGAATTTCATGTACATCAATTAAGCTGGCACGAATTCCATGAACTGTTCGGAGAGTACGCTGAGAGAAAATTTTACTACCAAAAGGGCGTCCTGATAGAACCCCCAAGAAATGATATCCATTATCCGATTGGCATAGCAGTTTGCCGAAAGTGAAAATAAATAATGAAAAAGGAGGAAGAACGCTTTGGCTCTGCGCATGATTTGTACGAATTGCAATGGCAGCGGCACAATAAAAAAATTTCTTGCACTAAAAATAAACTGTGTCCAATGTCAGGGCACTGGTTCATTTACTGAAAAGAATTTTTACAAAATTGTCGCCAAGAAAAAACTGAATAAGAAAAGGTTATCTTAAGGAATGTAGAGCTCACCTGAGTCTTTCTTTTCTTGTACTTCATGAAGAAAGCTTTAGTGTACTCGCAGTTCGTCTAAGGAGGGTCAGCATGATTGAGCAATTAGCGTCATCAATCAAAAAAAAGCAGACGATTCTTTTTGTAGGGTCGGGTGTTTCGAAAAATCTGGGGTTGCCCGACTACTCGGAATTGATCGACCAAATGGCCGGAAATCTGGGATACGATGCTTCTGCTTTTCACAAATGGGGAGATAATGATTTTTTAATACTGGCTGAGTATTATCTGCTGAAGAAAGGTACGTTGGGTGCCTTGCGCAGCTGGATGGACCGGGCATGGCATAACCCGCGGTTTGATATTGGGAGCTCAGCGATTTACAAATTAATTCTTGAATTGGACTTCCCCATTATCTATACGACAAATTTTGACCGGTGGCTTGAAAATGCCTATGATTATTACGGTAAAAAGTATACCAAAATAACAAACGTAGCTGATTTACCGCAGATTGAAAGAGAGGTTCCGCAAATCATTAAATTTCACGGGGACTTTGATGACGATTCTTCCATTGTCCTTACTGAGTCCAGCTATTTTAATCGCCTGGACTTTGAAACGTCGCTGGACATCAAATTGCGGTCTGATTCACTCGAGAAATCCATTCTTTTTATCGGATACAGCCTGTCCGATATCAACATCCGGTATATGTTGTACAAGCTGCACAACCAGTGGAGAAATTCACGATATGAACATGTCAGGCCAAAATCGTATATCTTCCTTTCCGATCCAAATCCCGTAAAAGAAGCAATATTGAATGAAAGAGGGATTATTCCTGTCATCTATAAAAATGAAGATCCCGGGAAAGCATTAGCTCAGTTTTTGGAAGAATTAAATGAGGCTTTGAAGAATGCGAACGATGATTCAGAATGAATGTACAACGGGTGAGGAATCCGATATTATGGCATATTCATCGGTTAACTGAAACAAACCAAAAAAGCTAAGTATGACGTAAAAGTCAACTTAGCTTTTTTCGTATGGAGCCACTCAGCGTTCAATTTTAGGGAATGAATATTTTACTGTATTAAAGAATGCTGGCGTAGCCAGAATACACGGCTCCGGAATTGGGATCGATGGTGACACTTTTTCCATGCTCAATTTTTGAAGTTGCGTCCTTGACCCCAACGATTACGGGTATTCCCAAGTTCAATCCGATGATTGCAGAGTGACAGGTCAGTCCGCCTTCTTCTGTAATAATGCCGGCACTTCGGGATAAAGCAGGCACCATATCGCGGTCTGTCCCTATTGTAACCACAATTTTTCCGGTGGTATCTATCGTTTTCAGTTCCTCGGCACTTTTTACAACTACGGTTTCACCATATGCGACAGATCTGCCGATGCCCTGGCCTTTTGCGAGGATATCGCCAATGATGTGTACTTTCATCATGTTGGTGGTTCCTTCGTGGCCGACTGGGACACCTGCTGTTATCACCACTAAATCGCCATGCCCGACAAAGTGATGGGCCAAACTTGCTTCAATAGCATTCTCCAGTAACTCATCAGTGGAAGTTACAGCTCTGCTGGCAATGGGCTGTACACCCCAGACAAGAGTCAGCTGCCGCGAAGCGGGTAAGGAGGAAGTAATGGCGATGATGGGGGCGCCCGGACGGTATTTCGAAATCATTTTCGCTGTATGCCCACTCTCGGTCGGTGCGATAATCGCCTTCACACCCAGGTTCAATGCCGTATAGGCCACTGCTTGGCCAATCGCTTCGGTCAAATTGGCTTCTTTTTCTTTTCTTCTGGTGGAGACGATTTGCTTGTAGTTTAATGCTGCTTCCGTAGTCACAGCAATACGGTCCATCGTTTCGACGGATTCAACCGGATATAGGCCCGCAGCCGTTTCACCTGAAAGCATGATGGCATCAGTTCCGTCAAAGATGGCATTTGCCACATCGCTTGCTTCTGCGCGGGTAGGGCGCGGATTCCGTTGCATGGAGTCCAGCATCTGTGTGGCCGTGATGACAGGTTTCCCGGCCGTATTGCATTTCCCAATAAGCGATTTCTGCACAAGCGGCACTTCTTCGGCAGGAATTTCCACACCCAAATCTCCTCTGGCTACCATTACCCCATCCGAAACCTGAAGAATTTCATCGATGTTATCGACGCCTTCCTGATTTTCGATTTTCGGGATGATTTGAATATGTGAACCGTTGTTTTGTTCCAGCAACCGTCTGATTTCCAGCACATCAGAAGCTCTTCTTACAAAAGATGCAGCGATAAAATCGACGTCCTGCTCGATTCCAAACAGAATATCCTGGGCATCTTTTTCGGTGATACCGGGAAGCTGCACGGAAACGCCTGGTACATTGACGCCTTTTTTGGTTTTCAGCGTTCCTTCGTTCTCAACCCTTGTATGGATGATGCCTGCTTTTGTGTCCAGGCTTTCAACACTGAGTTCGATTAATCCATCATCCAAAAGAATCATGGATCCTTCCTGTACATCTTCAATCAGTTGGTCATAAGTCACTGAAAACACATCTTCCGTGCCTACTACCTCCGTCATGGAAACCGCAATTTTTTGTCCGGCTGCCAAGTCGATTTCCCCGTTTTCCATCGTATGGGTGCGGATTTCAGGACCTTTTGTATCGAGCAGGATGCCGACTGTTTTCCCTAGCCTTTCAGAAACTTCACGGATGCGCTGAATGCGAACCGCGTGTTCTTGATGGTCGCCGTGTGAAAAATTCAAACGTGCCACATTCATGCCTGCATCGATTAACGACTCGAGCAGCTTAGGTGTTTCGCTGGCTGGACCAATGGTGCAGACGATTTTTGTTTTTCTCATAAGATTCACTCCAGTCGTAAAATGATGGTGAAAAATGAAAGAAGAAACAAGAGCATCTGCAAAGTTCTTTGACTGAACAGACACTCTTGGATTCCGGTTTCAGGTTCGGATTATTTGTATAAATGTGCTCTTGTCATTTTCAACTCATTGTTGACATTTTTCGTGAATAAAGTCTGATGCAGATCCAAACCACCGTTCCGGAAAAAGGCGGCACTGGATTGCAGATACAAACGCCACATGCGGACAAATTTTTCGCCATACATTTCTTCACTTTTCTCTTTTGAGTCTTCAAAGCGGGCAGCCCATTGGTCAAGTGTTTTTGCATAATGGAGCCGCAGGCTTTCAATGTCGACAACATGGAAGTTGTAATCCGGAAGCAGGGCAACAATTTCTCTCAATGAAGGAATGTAGCCACCAGGGAAGATGTATTTTTGAATCCAGGGATCGCCAGCTTCTTCTTTTTGGTGTGTAATGGTGTGAAGAAGAGCAACGCCTTCGTCTTTCAATAAGGTATTCACCGTTTTCATAAAGATAGGATAGTCTTTCTGGCCCACATGTTCAAACATGCCGACACTGCAAATTTTATCGAACGTCCATCCTTTATCCAGCAGTTCCCTATAATCCATTAAATCAACCGTCACCCAATCTTCCAACCCTAATTGGGCGACCCGGTTTTTGGTTTTTGTGTATTGTTCTTCGCTGAGGGTGACGCCATGTGACTTCACGCCGTAAGAAAGAGTGGCACGGATGATCAGTTCTCCCCAGCCGCTGCCGATGTCGAGAAGCGTTTCGCCTTCTTTCAGCTGCAGTTTTTTCAGTACATGATCAATTTTATTCAACTGGGCTTGGCCAAGGCTGTCTCCTTCTTCCTGAAAATAGGCACAGGAGTAGCTCATAGTTTCATCCAGCCAAAGTGCGTAAAATTCATTGCCGATATCGTAATGGTGTTCGACGTTCTGTTTGGCTTTTCTAATTGACAGATTGGGCAATTTGGGTGCGGAACCGTTCCATAATTCTTGTTTGTTATGCAAGGCAAGAGAAATGACGTCTTCAATTTCTCCATCAATTTCGATTTCACCATTCATATAAGCTTCACCAAAAGCGACACTCGGTTCTTTGATTAGTTTTGTCAGGGAGAATCCCTCATTAAGCTTTAGGCGCAGGCGCGGTTCAGCCGTTCCATATTTTTTTACTGTCCCATCCGAAAATTCGACTGCAAATGGAATGTTTGCATGCAGGCGGTTAAACAGGGTATCGATCATCAATGTTTGCATAGTCAGGTTCCTCCCAATAAGTCTCCAGCCAATCCTCTAATGTCTGAAAAATATTTTGGGCATCGAGATAGCCTTGCTTATGCATCGTTTCTAGTTTGGCTGAATCCCGTTCTGCCCGTTTGATTTTAAAGTCCTGGCTTGGCCGGATGACAAATACTTTTCCTTCGTCTTCCAACTGTTCGATTTTATCCAATGTATCGTTATAGACTTTCCAGCGCATTTCAAGTGCGTGCGTTAAGCCGATATATTCCTTATAAAAATAGCGTGTCGTTTTAGAAAAAAAGGAAGGTTTTTTTCGATATCCTTTTGGTTTGGTTAAGATAATGACATTCTTTTGAACGCCATCCTGCAACGCTTTCTCAATCGGAATCGGATCAGCAATGCCGCCGTCCATTAAAAATCTTCCTTGAAAAGGGACTGCTTTAGCCATAAATGGCAGAGAGCTGGACGCTCGGATCACGGACAAAATATCTACTGCACATTCCTTCTTTTCAAAATAAACGGGCTGGCCACTTTGGCAGTCTGTCGTACCGATTAAAAAATGTTCTTTTGAAGAGTGGAAGGTTTCAAAATCAAATGGAACCAGATTATTTGGGATATGATCAAAAATCAGGTCCATACCGAAAAGTTCCTTTTTCAACAACAGGTTTTTCATTGAGATATAGTCCGGGTGTTTAAGGTAGTCGATCGTTACGGATTTGTTGCGTCCCGGCTGTCTCGATACATACGAAGCCGCATGGCAAGCGCCTGCAGAAACTCCAATGACGTAATTGAAGTACCGGTTTTTTTCCATGAAATACTCAAGGACGCCGGCAGTATAAACGCCCCGCATACCGCCGCCTTCCAATATCAATCCATCTCTGAACAATGCATACTCCTCCTTTCACATTAGTGGCCGGAATTTTTCGAAATGCCGCCGATTCGGTTATGCAGCGTCAAACTTTCTTTGTTCATTCCGTAAAATAAGACGGAAACACCCGCCTGTTCAAACTTGCTTTCAATCTTATCCAAAGCCCCAATTGCCGAGTCGTCCCATAAGTGGGAAGCACTCAAGTCAAACTCCACTTTTTTAATGTCTTCTTTAAAATCGATTTTCTCCAGGAACTCAGAGACCGAAGCGAAAAATAATTGGCCTTGAATCTGATATTTCCGTTTCTCCCCGTTGTCTGAAAGATGGGACTGAACCTTCACTTTGGAGATTTTGACAGCAAAGAAAATCATGCTTAACACCACACCAGCCAATACGCCATACGCTAAGTTATGGGTGTAGACAACGGTGAACACTGTTACCAGCATAATAGCTGCGTCTGTCTTCGGAATCTTATGAAGGGACCGGAGCGAACTCCAATCGAATGTGCCGATGGCGACCATGATCATGACGCCTGCCAGGGCAGCCATCGGGATTTGGACGACAATTCCCCCGGCAAAAATGATAATTGCCATAAGAAATACCCCAGCAACCAGGGAAGACAGTCTTCCAGAGCCTCCGGATTTTACGTTGATGACAGATTGGCCAATCATGGCGCAGCCCGCCATACCGCCGAAGCAGCCGGTTACGATATTCGCAATACCTTGTCCGCGGCTTTCTGTGTTTTTATCACTTTCAGAATCCGTCATGTCATCTACAATCGTAGCGGTCAGCAGGGATTCCAGGATTCCTACAATAGTCAAAGCTAAAGCATACGGGAAAATGATTGCTAAAGTTTCAAAGTTAAGTGGGATATCGGGCAACATAAAGAGGGGAAGGGATTGCTTTAAACTTCCCATATCTCCTACACTTCGCACGCCAAAATTCATAAAGATGGCAAGTGCAGTCACGACAACGATAGCCACTAACGTAGAGGGAACAGCAGTGGTGAAACGGGGTAAAACGTAGATTATTACCAGTGTCACTGCAACCAGGGCATACATGATCCAAGTCTCTCCGATAAAATGCTGCAACTGGGATGTGAAGATTAGAATCGCCAGTGCATTTACGAATCCGATCATGACGGCGCGGGGGATGAATTTCATCACCCTCGCCAACTTCAGGACTCCGAATAGTATTTGCAGAATGCCTGTCAAAATAGTGGCGGCAAGTAAGTATTGCAAGCCGTGTTCAGCGATTAACGTGATCATCAGCAACGCCATCGCTCCTGTCGCACCGGAAATCATGCCCGGCCGGCCACCGACAAATGCAATAACTACTGAAATACAAAATGATGCGTACAGGCCGACCATCGGATCAACGCCTGCAATGATGGAGAACGCAATAGCTTCAGGCAATAAAGCCAAGGCCACAACGATTCCCGCTAATACATCTCCTCTTATGTTTCCAAACCATGTTTCTTTTAAAGCTGATATAGACATTGTTTACCTCTTTCTTCCTTATTTTTTTTCGATTTCTGACTCTCACAGAAATCAATCGCTTATAAGCGCTCGCCTCTTTTAAGCTTTTCAATATACTCATGCAGATCTGCTTTGTCGATTCGCCAATGGCTGCCAATTTTAAAAGCCGGCAAAGTGCCTTGTTGTACCAATTTATAAGTTGTCACTTCACTCAATTGGAGGTATTCCGCCACTTGAGTAACTGTCATAATTTCTTTATCCATAATTTTTTATTCTCCATTCAGTTATAATTTATTATAATCTGTTATAAACTACTATATTAGATTATAATAGAGATAGTTGCATTACAATACTTTGGACTTAAGAAAAACTATTCAGTTAATTGGAAGCGCTTTATCCTTAAGTCCTATGAGGAGGAGATTTATGTACAGACGTATTCTCTTGGCATCCGATGGATCATCCCATGCCGAACGTGCAGGGGGAGAGGCCATAAAATTGGCTTCATTACACAATGGAAGAGTTACCTTGGTCTATGTGAAGCCGATTTCGCAAGGCAGAAGGGGTTTTAATGACGAAGTAACAAGCGTCCAAAAAAAGCTGGAGAAAACGGAACAGCTACTCAAATCAGCGAATGTGATTTACCATGTCGAAGTGTTGGAAGGGGAGCCGGGACCGTCAATTGTGACCTACGCAAATGAAAATGCTTATGACATCCTGGTAATTGGCAGCAGGGGACTAAATGACTTCCAAGGAATGGTTTTAGGCAGCGTCAGCCATAAAGTGGCCAAGCGTACTCACTGTCCAGTGTTGGTTATAAAATAACTTTCACTGTTTCCCTTTAAAGAATCTGTTGAAAAAGAAAAAGCGAGGGAAGTGGCTTCCCCCGCGAATCATCTTGTAGTATTCCATTCTTTTTTTATGGTAATTTACTTCTATGAAGAGGGCCTCCAATTTATGTGGCAGGCGGTTTTTTTCGTGCTTTTGTCAGTTGTTCAAAAGCATAGGCGCACTCAATCAGTGTTGCTTCAGAGAAGGACGGACCGGTAAAGGTGACTCCAAAAGGTTCTTGTCTATCTGTAAAACCAAATGGAACCGTCAGGGACGGAAATCCAGCAGAAGCTGTGAAGTTGCAGCCCATATCTTGCGGGAGAAGGAGAACATCGACATTCAGTTCTTTCAGTGTGGTATTGAGTCCTTGTTCTGCAGCCAAAAAGCGATTCCGTTCAAGCGCTTCGAGGTATTCCCTCTCAATCAACCGTCCAGAAAGTTCATTCGCCTGTTCCAGTATGTTTTGACCGAATTTTAATGACGTGTCAGAATGCTCTACATTATAGGCAATCAGGTCATCGAGCGATCGAATCGGGTTTTGTGGATTGGATTTTGCTAAATAATGGTTCAGGTTGGACTTGAATTCGTGCAATAAAACAGCAAATCCCAAATCTTCCTGCGTCGCACCGAGGTCTACAGGATCGACCACTTCAATGTCATGGCTCCGCAATACCTCAATTGCTTTTTCAAAAAGTTTCAACTGTTCATTGGAAATCAAGTCTTCGAATAGACCTCTGGGTATGCCCAGCCGGACGTTGCGTAAACCGTCATTTTTGCAATGATCCATCCAAGTGTGGTTCTCAAAAGGCTTTGCCATCGATGTGATGGAATCTTCTTCATCGGCACCGATAAGCACAGAGAACAAGAGGACTGCATCTTCTACGGTGCGGGCAAGTGTGCCCACTGTGTCCTGGGTGTGAGAAATAGGCATAATTCCCCTGCGGCTGATTAAACCGACTGTTGGTTTTAATCCTACTAAGTTATTTTGTGAAGCCGGATTGATGATGGAGCCGTAAGTTTCAGTGCCAAGTGCGGCGGCGGCTAAATTTGCTGCAATGCCGGCTGCCGAGCCTGAACTGGATCCTCCGACATCGAACTCCCCATATGGATTTTTTACCTGTCCGCCCCGTGAGCTGTAGCCATTGGGCATGTCGCCTGACATGAAATTATACCATTCCGTTATAGAGGTTTTACCCACTATGACTGCGCCGGCTGTACGCAGCATTTCGACCGCCTTAGCGTCTTGCAGGGCATAATGGTTCTGCATGGCCAGTGAACCTGCACTTGTGTGCATTTTATCGGCGGTATCCAAATTATCTTTGATCAGAACGGGAATCCCGTGAAGCGGGGAACGGATGCCGGATAGCTTTCTTTCGGCGTCGAGTGCCTGGGCTATTTGAAGGGCATCCGGATTAATTTCAAGTATAGCGTTCAGATTTCCGCCTCTAATGGAAATGTTTTCTTGGTACATCAAGACCAGCTCTTCGGAAGTGATTTTTCCTTCGGTGAGTTCTTTCTGAAGTTCTACAATCCCTTTTTCATCCAGTTGGCTTTGACGGTAATGTTCCAATTTTTGATGAAGCAAGTTCATCCCTCCTCGACATAAATGGAAGATTTTTATTTTGAACATTTCATTACGGGAAAAGGTTTTCAGAAAATTTGTTTTTTTAAACTATTTCCGTCTCCTGTAGTTGAGCTTTAGTCAAGGAATTGTAGAAAGAGAATCAGAAGTTACATTAACAGTCTCACGGGTTTTAATTGCGTTCTCAACTCTTACAGAAGACCGCGAGATTTATCAGCATAGCTTATTTATCACTGTATTTATAAATTTCCCCGTGATTGTGCATTAATTAAAGTAAGTCAAAGCTGACTCGTCTTTAAAAATGAAGAGAATAATATTATTTAACCACTAATACCGGGCATTGCGCGTGCTTCATAACATAGTAACTGACACTCCCCATGACCATTTCTTGCATTTTATTCAAACCACGACTTCCGATAACCAAAAATTCGAATGATTGACTATTGGCAAAGTCAGATATGGCTTCGCCCGGATCGCCTGTCAGAGTCTGAATTCGGTAACGAATGGACGAAGCTTTCAGCAATTCTTCAGTTCCTTGCAATTTTTTAATACTTGCTGCACTATCTGTATCTGTTTTTTCGTTGTCTTTCTGAACATAGGCGATGATCACTTCAGAGTCGTTCAGGTTGGCCAGTTTAATCGCTTCTTCTGTCGCTCTAAAAGCATGTGTGGATCCGTCGGAAGCTAAAAGTATTTTAGTGGTCATATTTATTTTCTCTCCTTTTCTAGTGGGGCAGGAATGTGAATGAAGCCTAAAAATAATCCGTTATGCTCACATCCCGCATGCCCGTCGCTTTAAAAGTACCAGTCTTGTTAGAGAAATTACTTATGGCAATAGGTGTATTTCAATTTAACGGTTTTACTCAAGCAGTTTACCGGTTTCCGGATCATAGAAGCGCAACAAGTCGCCATAGATAAGGGCATCGGAATATTCCAGCTCTGTGACAGCCTCGTCAATATAAGGTTCACAAAGACGAATATCCGTGATTTCACCTGTGCCATTCTCGTAGCATGTATTGCCCGCATAAACATAATCTTTGGTAACGAAGCGCCCGTCCCGGAAAATAACAAATTCATTATGCTCGGGAGAAAACAAGTCATTTCCAAACTGCATATCAGATTCTGCATCGATGCCAAGTATATTCAAAAGAGTCGGCCGCATATCGATTTGGCCGCCAATCTCTTTGTTGACGTGGCCTTCTCCAGATCCGGGAATATGGATGAAGAAAGGAACACGTTGGAGTTGAGCCGATTCATATGGGGTGATTTCTTTCCCTAAGTATTGTTCCATCGCGGCATTGTGGTTTTCGGAAATTCCATAATGGTCTCCGTATAAGATGATAACGGAGTCTTCATACAATCCGCTTTCTTTCAATTCATCGAACAACTCCTTCACGGCTTCATCCAAATAACGGGTAGTCTGGAAAAAGCGGTTAAGCGTTCCGGAATTTGAATCAAATTCTTCAATCATTTTGTCTTCTTCATCCAATGTAAACGGATGGTGATTGGTCAAGGTGATCAGACGGCTATAAAAAGGTTCTGGCATTTCTTGCATGTGTGCAACCGACTGCTCAAAGAAAGGAATATCCTTCATTCCCCAGTTGACAGCTTGTCCCTCTTCAATCGAGTAGCTCTGAATGTCCAGGAACTCATCGATATTCATGGAGTTGTACATCATATCCCGGTTCCAGAAGCTTTTGGTGTTGGCATGCTGAACATTAGTTGAATAGCCCGTGTTTCCAAGCTTTTCTGCCATCGAGTTGAATGTATTTTCGGCGTGCGTGAAAAATACTGCACTGCCGCCTAACGGATACAGTGAATTTTCCAGCAGAAATTCCGAGTCGGAAGTCTTCCCTAGGCCAGACTGATGATAAAAGTTTGGAAAATAAATTGTATCTTTGTCTTGTGTTAGCTCATTTAAAAAAGGAGTAACGGTCTCTCCGTTCATCTCTGCATTAATGGTGAAAGTCTGCATCGATTCTAAAGTAACGACGATTAGGTTTTTACCTTGAGCAATACCATTCATTTCTGCTGAGGAATCGACATGGTGAGTCTGCACGTGATTATTTACTTCTACTAACTCCGAACTATCTGCAAACACGCGCTGGGCTTGTGACTTGGACTGAATATAGACGTCATAAAGATGGTAATTGTAAATGCCCAGATTTTTAACAAGCATCTCTCGGTCGAAGCTGCGCGTCAAAAGTTGTGGTCTTTCAGCTTCCGCCAATCCGAGATTTAAGAAAAGAACAGCAGCGGACAGAATAAAGTAGGATCTGCGCATGGTAGGGGACACGTTCTTTTCAGTAGTCATAGGAATAAACTTTATTGCAAGCAACACCAAGATGACATCAATAAAATAGAAGACATCTGTAAGGAAAATGCTGGCTGCTACACTTGAACCGAGATCTCCAAAGTTATTGGTCTGAAATAGGACAGGCAGAGTGATGAAGTCTGAGAAAAATCGATAGAACGCAATATTTCCGTACAAAATAATAGATGTCAGTACAGTCATAGCAATGAGGTAACGATTTCTGTTGACTGGTTTTTTGATAAAAAGGGATGCACCATACAGAAATAACAATAGAGTTAAAGGGCTGAGAAAAAGAATAAATTCTTGCATTATGTTATCAATGGTTATGGAAAATCCAATCTTATAGCCAATATATGTTTTGAGCCAAGTGGCCAAGATAGCTATAGTCAAAATACTGTGAGAAGGCCATTTCTTGATGTTCATGTTTATAACTCCTTTTTTAAAAAAATTTCAATTGTTATTCTTTTAGGTACCGATAAAGTGTGGTTTTTCCGACTTCCGTTTTTTTCGCTATTTCGTTAATTGTGAAATTTTTGCTTTGATACATCGCCAGAGCTTCATCGATTTTTTCATTCGATTTTCGCGGTCTTCCTATTTTAGACCCATTTCGTACAGCTTTTACAAGCCCCGACTTTGTGTTTTGGCTGATTGAATCCCGTTGAAAATTAATCACTAGCTCGGCTGATTCAAAAAAAGAAACGTCGTTTCCGGGTCTTGTATCCAGTTTTTCCTCAATCGACAGCAAGTTAATCCCTCTGCCATCCATCTCTTTCAGGATTTCAAATAACTGAAGGAGAGAATCTGCTAACACCTGCAATTTCAAGACAGCAATGGTGTCTCCGGCCTTTATCTCTTTCAACATGACCTGTAATTGAGGTCTCTCACCACTAGAATATCTTTCTTCCTTGTAAATCCGGCTGCAGCCTTTCTGAAGTAAAACGCTTTCCTGAGTCTCATTGTCCTCGCCAACAGAAAAAGAGTTTAAGTAGCCTGCTAACATCAAAATTCCACCACCTCTAAAAGTAGTTTCATTGTATCACGGATGAAGATTTTTTCCCATAAAGGTTACATTGTGGGAAGAATGGTGCTACACTGTTCTCATTGCAAAATCAGTTGACTTTTCGAAAAGAGGTCAAATGAAATCCCATCATAAAGGAGAAAGACATGTTAGAAAAAATCAAAAAAGAATGGTTCTTCAATGTTAAAGGGGACGCATTGGCCGGTCTGGTCGTTGCGCTCGCATTAATACCGGAGGCCATTGCATTTTCTATTATTGCAGGTGTCGATCCGATGGTCGGCCTGTACGCGTCATTTCTGATCGCGGTAATCATCGCATTTGTCGGAGGGCGTCCCGGAATGATTTCCGGAGCGACAGGTGCCATGGCGCTATTGATGGTGCCGCTTGTGCGGGACCACGGAGTGGAATATCTGCTGGCAGCAACCATATTGACCGGCGTAATTCAAATTCTTTTTGGTGTCTTCAAAGTGGCAAAAGTGATGAAATTTGTACCAAGGGCCGTCATGATCGGCTTTGTGAATGCCTTGGCTATCCTGATATTCATGGCACAGGTGCCACATTTCCTGGGCATCAACAACGTCACTTATATTTTTGTAGCGATTACGCTAGTCATTGTCTATGTTGTTCCAAGATTTTTCAAAGCTGTACCTGCTCCATTGATCGCTTTGGTCTTTTTAACTGGTGCAGCAATGTATGGAGGCTTCAATTTGCGGACAGTCGGTGATTTAGGGACCATTACACAATCTCTTCCGTCTTTCCTGATTCCGAATGTGCCATTTACATTTGAAACGTTCATGATCGTTTTGCCATTTTCATTTGCTCTGGCGATCGTCGGATTGCTGGAATCGCTATTGACGGCTAATATCGTGGATGACATGACCGGTACAGGGAGCGATAAAAACAAGGAATCAAGAGGCCAGGGAATCGCTAACTTCGTCACTGGATTCTTTGGCGGAATGGCTGGCTGTGCAATGATCGGGCAAGCAATCATCAATATTAAATCAGGTGGTCGAGGCCGGCTGTCATCTTTATTGGCCGGGGTATACTTGATGTTTTTGATTATCGTACTTGGAGATCTTGTTGTACAGATACCAATGCCAGTACTGGTCGGCATCATGATCATGGTAGCTATCGGAACATTTGACTGGACATCGTTCAGTTATTTGAAAAAAGCGCCAATCACCGATTCGATTGTCATGATTGCAACCGTCGCAATTGTTGTTTATACACACGATTTATCCCAGGGCGTTATCGCGGGAGTAGTCCTGAGTGCCATTTTCTTTGTCGCCAAAATTTCGAAGATCAAAGTAGAGAAAAAGCTGCTTGAAGCGACACATTATCAAGTGCA
The DNA here is from genome assembly GCF_057369535.1 of Planococcus sp. RAB007_Raresut. Classification (NCBI taxonomy): domain Bacteria; kingdom Bacillati; phylum Bacillota; class Bacilli; order Caryophanales; family Caryophanaceae; genus Planococcus; species Planococcus sp. RAB007_Raresut. The sequence goes on along the minus strand of NZ_JBXYIF010000010.1, from coordinate 26,641 downwards.
AGGACAATTATTCTTTGCGTCAGTCGATGATTTTCTGGACAAATTCGATTTCTCAGTGGAAGATAAAGATATCGTAATCGATTTCACAGATGCTCATATCTGGGATGATTCGGGTGTCGGTGCAGTGGACCGTGTCGTTTTGAAGTTTCGTGAAAACCGGAATGAAATCGAAGTTGTCGGTCTGGACACGGGAAGTCAGAAACTCATCGATCAATTAGCTATTTTCAAGAGTGACAATGCGAAACTACCGACGCACTAAGGGAGAAGAAGGGATGTTGAAAGATGTATAACGAGATTCTATTGGCAGTGGATGGTTCCGACCATTCCATTCGCGCAGCGAAAGAAGCTGTCAAAGTGGCAGGAGAATCTGCACAGGCAACAATCACCATCGTTTATGTAGCAGATCATGCAAACGCTAAGAATGAAGTACTGCACAGCGGCAGTTCCGCTGAATTGGACTTGCAACGCCGTAAAAAGTTGCAGCCAGTGGAGGAAGCGATTGCAACAGCAAAAATTAAACACCGTGTCGAAATTCTTCACGGTACACCGGGTCCTGCAATCGTGGAATACGCAAATAAAGAGAAATTTGATATTCTTATCATTGGCAGCCGGGGATTGAATTCCTTGCAGGAAATGGTTTTGGGCAGCGTCAGTCACAAGGTAGTGAAACGCGCAAATTGTCCGGTTCTTATCGTAAAGTAAAGAATACCTATAATAACAAGAGGACTCCGCCGGAGTCCTCTTGTTATTTCACGGTAAGTTTAGACTTGGGAGAGGGGAGGATGGAGTATGAACCCAAAACAACCTGTGTCAACTCCGTTCTATTACGGATGGGTGATTGTAGTGATAGCCGGTCTTTCGTATTTCTTTTCGGGACCGGGTCAAACCTTTTCGAATGCTATATTCATTGATTATTACATAGATGAATTCGGCTGGAGCCGATCCACCGTTTCGGGAATCTATTCAGCTGCTACGTTGCTTGCCGGCTTTCTGTTGTTTATGGTGGGCCGACTAATCGATAGCCAGGGCGCACGGAAAATGTCCGTGATCATTTCAATTCTATTGGCGATCGCCTGTCTTTTTAATGGACTCGTGATTAATGTATTCATGCTATTCATTGGGTTCTTTCTCATTCGGCTCTTGGGGCAAGGATCTATGTCTCTTGTCGCTAAATCACTTGTCCCGCAATGGTTTATTAAAAAAAGAGGCCGTGCCTTGAGTCTCGCGGCACTCGGCACAATGGTCGGCTCAGCGGTTTTCCCGTTACTCAATGTCTGGCTGATTGAAATGGTCGGCTGGCGTTTGGCATGGACGATACTCGGCTTGTCGGTGCTGGTGATTTTTACGCCACTGGCTATCTGGCTAATCCGCAATAAACCGGAAGACATCGGATTAAGGCCGGACGGTGAGAATATTCTGACTGAAGAAGAACATCAAAAGTCCTTGTCAGCGGATATCAGTTGGACCGTTAAAGAAGCCCGCAAAACAAAAACGTTCTGGCTCCTCTTATTTTGTGTAGCGATTCCGGCCTTGGTGAATACCGGAATGACTTTTCATCTGGTCTCCATCTTCTCGCAAAAAACACTAGCGCCGGAAACCGCCGCCACTGTGCTGAGTCTGATGGCGGTCATTGGATTCCCTGTAACATTCCTGGCCGGCTACTTACTGGATAAAATTTCGGTGCGATGGATGCTCGTTTTGCTGTTTACTGGTGAAATCGGATTTATCTTGCTGCTGTTGCAAGCTGACGTTCTGTCTCTTGCTATATTATTTGGAGTGGTTTGGGGCTTTATTTCTGGCATTGAACGGGTTACGTTAAGTGTCGTCTGGCCAAACTATTTTGGCAGGCAATATATCGGAAGTATCAATGGTATCGCAATGGCGGTGATGGTAATTGGTTCGGCACTTGGACCATTGCCTTTTGGGCTTTTCTATGATGCTTTCGGCGGCTACGATGAAGTATTGTGGATTCTTTTACTGTTGCCGGCTCTTGGGATACTGGCGGCCGCCCTGGCTACTCCGCCGGTAAAATTTAAACATGAATAAAGAATTTCAATCATAAAAAAGAGAGCGCTTGAGCGCTCTCTTTTTTATATTGCGGATCTGGACTTAGTTTTCCAGGTAGCGATATAACGTCGACTTACTGATTCCAGTCTGTTCTTTAATTTCAGCCAAGCTGAACTGTTTACTCTCATACATCTCAACTGCTTTCTTGACGTTGGCATCCGGCTTTCGCGGACGTCCGGCATACATACCTTTTTCTTTAGCTATTGTGAGTCCGGCCTTTGTTTTGGCACTGATGGAATCACTTTGGAAATCGGCAAGACAGTTTGCGATTTTCTTGAATGAAAAGAGCGCATTTGCCGCAGTATCTATTTCTTCACTGGAGGAGTAAAGAGTGCTTTCTTTTTCCTCAATTAAATCCAGTAACTCCACCAGCTGTCGTGTTGAGTCGGCCAAAACATGAAGCTTCCAGACCACAATACGATCTCCAACCTCTAATCGATCTGAAATTTTTTTCAGTTCTTCTCTTTTTTTAGGAGATGAATGGGTTTCGATATAAACCTCTTCACAGCCGAATTGATCGAAAATCGCTTTTTGTTTTATACAGTCCAAATCCCCGTCGATGGGTCTTGCATAGCCAATAAGCACTTGAAAAACTCCTTACTTTACAAATTGCTTTCAGTATAACATAAACTTTACATCAAAAAGGTCCAAAAAGGTTCCATTAATGGAGAGTCGGTGATACACTATTCTCATTGTGAAAAATAAGGGCCTTTAGAAGACGCAAGGTCTTCAAATTATAAAACAAGAGGAGCAAGGTAACGTGGTTGAGACGATTAAAAACGAGTGGTTTGGAAATATACGGGGAGACGTTCTCGCGGGTATTGTTGTGGCACTTGCATTGATCCCTGAAGCTATTGCCTTTTCGATTATCGCCGGAGTGGATCCGATGGTCGGCCTGTACGCTTCATTTAGTATTGCAGTCATTATAGCATTTGTCGGCGGGCGTCCCGGTATGATTTCCGCAGCCACAGGGGCGATGGCGCTTTTGATGGTTCCGTTGGTACGGGATCATGGAGTGGAATATTTATTGGCGGCCACGATTCTGACAGGAGTAATTCAAATTTTGTTTGGTATCTTCAAAGTAGCAAAAGTTATGAAATTCATCCCCCGTGCTGTTATGATCGGGTTCGTTAACGCACTTGGGATCCTGATTTTCATGGCACAGGTACCGCATTTCATTGGCATCAATACAGTTACGTATGTATTTGTCGCTATCACATTGGCAATCGTTTATATACTACCAAGATTTTTCAAGGCGATTCCAGCACCATTGATTGCATTAGTCGTTCTTACAGCGATCGCCATCTATTCAGGCTTTGAATTGCGGACGGTTGGGGATTTGGGAAATATAAGTCAAACACTTCCGTCTTTCCTATTGCCGAATGTACCGTTTAACTTGGAAACTTTGATGATCATCTTGCCATACTCATTGGCGTTGGCGATTGTCGGGTTATTGGAATCATTGTTGACAGCGAACATCGTTGATGACATGACCGGAACACCGAGTGATAAGAATAAAGAATCACGTGGTCAGGGTATTGCCAACTTTATCACTGGATTTTTCGGTGGTATGGCTGGCTGTGCGATGATCGGACAGTCGATCATCAATGTGAAATCCGGAGGAAGGGGCCGGCTTTCGGCTCTTGTAGCTGGAGCATTTCTGATGTTCCTGATTATTGCGTTGGGCAACGTGGTTATTCAGATTCCGATGCCGGTGCTGGTTGGGATTATGATTATGGTTTCCATTGGCACCTTTGACTGGTCATCATTCAAATACTTGAAAAAAGCGCCGAAAACGGATGCCATTGTCATGGTCGCAACTGTCGCAATCGTTGTTTATACACATGACCTTTCCATTGGGGTTTTAGCTGGCGTGTTGCTGAGTGCAATTTTCTTCGTATCGAAGATTTCAAAGATCAAAGTCCAGAAGCGATTGCTTGATGCTACACACTACCAGGTGGAAGGTCAATTGTTCTTCGCGTCTGTAGAAGATTTCCTTGAAAAGTTCGATTACGATATTGAGGATGAAAAAGTAGTTATTGATTTCACGGATGCCCATATCTGGGATGATTCCGGAGTTGGCGCGGTGGACCGCGTCGTCCTGAAATACAGGGAAAAAGGTAATGCAGTGGAAATTGTCGGCCTGGATACGGGCAGCAAGAAGCTGGTTGACCAGTTGGCGATATTCCAGAGTGATAATGCAAAACTTCCTACACATTAATAAATTTTAAAAATGAACTACCAAAAGGACAGTCCTAGCTATGCTAAGGACTGTCCTTTTGTGTGAAGAAGTAAAACCAGATATTTTTTTACATCCATTCGCATCACCAGAAAAGAAGGACCTGACGAAGAATTTTTTAGAGATAAATAGCAAAGTGTGACCAAGATTTCACGTTCTTAATTAGCGTAAAATAAAATAACGAGAAAGTGGTATCATTAATTTATGAAGATATGAAAATTAAGATAAAAGTTTACGTCAGCTAAAGGAGATACATATAACTCATGAATTTACAGTATGAAACACTCGATATAGTAGTCATCGATTCGCATCCTCTTTTTCGTGAAGGACTCAAGCGAGTCTTGGAAATGGACAAGGATTTACGGATTGTAGCTGAAGGGGAAACGGGGGAACAGATATTACCTCTGTATAAGCAATATCAACCGGATGCCGTCCTGATCGAGGCGAATCAGGGGCATAAAGAAGGGATAGCATCTTTGCAGGAACTTCTTAATCATTTCCCTTTTGCAAAAGTGCTTCTTTTTACGGTGGTTGATGACTTTTCCTACGTTTCGCAAGCCCTCAACGGTGGAGCTTCTGGTTATTTATTAAAGGAAATGGATGCAGATAAGATTAGCAGCGCGATCAAAACGGTTGTCGAAGGCGGATTTTATCTCCATCCAAAGATCACAAAAGACTTTTTGATAGCGTTTAATAAGCTGGCTGGAAAAGACAATCATGGAATGTTCCTGCAAACAGCAGTCCAACGTCCGTATCACTTGCTTACTGCGAGAGAATGCGAGGTATTGCAGCTATTGGCAGATGGTCACAGCAATCTTTCATTAGGCGAAGCGTTGGAAATCAGCGAAAAGACCGTAAAGAATCATGTTTCTTCCATTTTACGAAAGATGGAATTGCAGGACCGGACACAGGCTGTTGTAGTTGCGATAAAGAATGGCTGGGTCGAGCTTAATTAACAGATAAGAACGAGAGGAATGAACTGAACCCCAAATGGTAGACACTTTAAAAAAAGTGACCCCATTTGGGGTTTTTTCTGTTTTCAGACCCCGGTATACTAAATTTAGCTAACTTGGACGGGAGAAGATCACATGAGTAAAATTATATTCAACGAACACCAACAACGGGTCTTGGAGGCGAATCCGAATGTCGCTTCCGTATCCGATCGGGCGATTCAGTACACGCCGGAATTCAAAATCCATGCCGTGAAAGAGAACTTAGCGGGCAAAGGCCCTGCCCAAATCTTTAGTGAAAGTGGTTTTGATTTAACGGTTATCGGTTCCAAAAAAGCGACGTCTTCCTTGAACCGTTGGCGGACGACGTTTAGAACCTATGGAGAAGAAGGCTTCTTTGAAGAGCGTCGTGGAAAAGGCAGTACCGGCCGCCCTTCCACCAAAGATCTCTCGGCGGAGAAGAAGCTGGAGAAAGCGGAAGCACGCATCAAATACCTGGAAGCGGAAAATGAGCTGCTAAAAAAGCTCGAGGAGCTCGAGAGGCAGGCGAAGAAACGCAGCTGACCCCAGCGGAAAAATTCGAAGCGATCAACACAGTGGTCCGGGAATTCCAACTGAAGAATTTGGTGGAAACCCTTTGCCGCACAGCGAGGGTCAGCCGGAGTGGCTATTACGCCTGGCTGGAGAAAACGGAACAGCACGCCATTCGCGAAGAACAGGACTACCAGGACTACTAGTTGCTCAAAAGCATCTACGATGCGCATCGGGGGAAAATCGGATATCGTACCTTTTATATGGTACTCACTGAACTGTTGGAAACGCCGATGAACCACAAGAAAATCCTGCGTCTCATGCGCAAATTCAATCTCTTTGCCAAAATCCGGCGAGCGAATCCCTATAAGCAAATCGCCAAAGCCACACAAGAACACACCGTCTGTCCGAACTTGTTAAACCGCGAGTTTGAACAAGATGAACCCGGCAAGGTATTCGTCACTGATATCACGTATCTGCCCAACCGTTCGGGGCAAATGGCGTATCTGTCCGCTATAAAAGATGTCGCCACCCGTGAAATCGTCGCCTATGAAGTCACGACGACGCTTACAATGGAAATTGTTTACCGTACGTTGAAGAAATTGAAGGAAGCGTTGGATGGCAATGTTCACCCGGAAGCGATGATTCATTCCGATCAAGGCTTCCACTATACCCATCCCGAATACCAACAACGTGTGAAGGAACTGAAATTGACCCAATCCATGTCCCGCCGGGGCAATTGCCTCGACAACGCCCCCATCGAATCCTTTTTTGGTCACTTTAAAGATGATGTCGATTTTAAACAAGCAACCAGCTTGGGTGAAATGAAAGGGCTGGTAGATGAGTACATGGAGTATTACAACGGAACGCGCAAGCAATGGAATCTAAAAAAGATGACTCCGGCACAATACCGAAGTCATCTAATCGCAGCTTAGCTGCAGGGTACCTTTTTTACAAACTGTCCATTAAATGGGGCGCAGTTCAGAAGCCAAAACAGCTTCTTCTCTTTTTAAATTCTTCTTTGAAACAAAAAATTTCTCAAAAGCACAACACTCCTTCAGATAAAAGGGTATAATAAGAACAAGCGTTCTTATTTATGGGGAGGAAGTAGTGATGGAAGAAAAAAGAAGTAATAGTCTAGAAAATGAGAGAAGGCACACGCAGTGGGACGGACTGTTCGTATCACAGCATGCATGGGATGCTGATAATCACTCGGAAAGTGACCCGCAGCCGATGCTCAGTGCCGATGAAAAACAAGCCATCTGGGATATGCTGATCGTTGCCCATGACCGTAAATGTACCGTCTTCATTCAATCCTGGGAAGACCGTCATTTCAAATTCCATCGGTGCACAATTCGAAAAGTAGATGATACCCAGCGTATGGTCACCTACGATGATCCCTTTGGCGAATGGCAGCTTGCGATTGATACGATTACTTCTATCCATATGCTGGACTGATTCACCCGGTTTCTGGAGTTGGCAGCTGCAGCTGCTGAAAGTCCACTTCCGGCATTTTGTTTTTAAAAAATAAGTGAGGCTTTACCTGCTTTGAAAATGATGGAGAAGACCTGGAAGTCTGTTCCTGAAACGAGTATAGTGAAAGTAGATTGAGTTATCTGTCAAAAATGCGGGAGGCAGTTTTTCGCCTTCAGCAGAAAATCATCCTCAGGATATGATGGTCTAAGAACTTGAATGGCTATACGAAAATGTATAAGGGAGCTGATGTTTTGAGTTATTTTTCAAAAAGCAGTACAGCAATTTCATTGGAGGATACACAGAATGAGTTTGGCAAACTGAAAAGAAAAATTCAGGATCTGCTTTACCGGTTAGGGGATGATGGGGAAAACATTGCCTCCAGTCGGGACTTGGACGAAAGATTTTTAATTGGGCAATACCGTGGGCTGACCGAAAAGCTGGACGATATCCACCGGAAACTGGAATACCTGTCCAAAGACGTCATCTCAGAAGGGCCGATTTTCCATAATTCCGCTGGCCGCTATGAAATGCTGAACGGGGATTACTTTACAAGCGGGAGTAGAATCGAACTTCTGGTGGAGGATGACGACGAGGATGAAGATGACAGAGTGTACTGGATTCAGACGACCATCGAACACAACGGAGACGACTATTATGCAGTGGCTTTAGGCCGGGAGACGTCCATCAATGGCATGACGGCACGCCTGAGAAGGTGACTGCTGAACGGATTGAACACGTTGAATGATAACCATTCCAGTCATACATACGAACAAATGGCGATTGCTTAACATAAGCGAGACTGCTGAAACACTCATTAGGGATAAGAAAGTTTCAGTAACATTGCAATCCGCGTTAAGAAAGTAATAGGTAAGAGAAGAGACAGACCCCCTTAGGTGTCTGTCTTTTGATTTGCTGCAATATAACGTTCAGCTTCTTCTTTTAGCCAATAGGGATGGCCGCTGATCACTAGCGTTTCTTTTGGCAATTTTCCTCTTTTTCGTTGCATGTGGATTTTTTTTGAATCCATGTTAAAGCCATGAGTGTTCATCAGTTCGGCAAACGCTGTTTGATTTAAGAGATCTGTAGAATCCTTAATCATTAAGGGTTTTTGTTTTTTAGTCAGGTACGTATCCTCGTAAAAATAGGTTTGGAGTTGTTCAAGTGCGAACGGAATCCATTCTGGGTCCACTTCTCTAAACAATTGATTGAGATCGAAGGCTTCATTAAATTCGAAAAATCGGGCAAGGCCGACCATCGCCTTTTCATGTTGCGTTAATTTGGATGCGTCTGTTATTTTTTCATTTTCAAAAATATAATCTTCAAGATTTGGGAAGTTGTCAAAAAGATTAGCAGTAGCTTTTTTCATCTTGTTCCCTCCTGTTGTTGAATCATTCAACATTATTTTCTTTACTATAACAAGTTTTGTTGAATGATTCAACAAACTACCTTTTCTGCTGTAAAGGCTGTTTGGCCACCCGGAAGATGACTTCTTCCGGGTGGTCGCGTTTTTTAGAAAATGTCTGCACTCGTTAAAAATGCATTTTTTACAAAAAATAAAAGGGGGGAATTTCCCCCTTCTGGTCTTATATAATTCCTTTTTCCCTCAAGGAAACCCCGTCTTTGTGGCTGACAATGAGGGAATCGAGCAATTCAATGCCGATGATGGCGCCGGCTTCCTCAAGGCGTTTCGTAACGGCTATGTCTTCGGGTGAGTGCTGACAATCTCCGGATGGATGGTTATGGGCGACGATGATGCTTGCGGAATTGTTCAGGATGGCTGATTTGAACACTTCTCTCGGATGGACAATACTGGCGTTTATACTGCCGGTATGGCAACGGTGAACGGCTGTAATTTCATTTTTTGTGTTCAGGCAAAGGACTAAAAAGATTTCCCGGTCTTCATCACCAATGAGTGCTTTCGCAAAATTAATGGCATCGGAAGCAGAATGAATCCGGTTCGGCATCATGTTCCGGTACGTTTCCTCGACTTCTTTGATTTCCATTTTGATTCGGGTCACTTCGATAAGGGTTTCAAGTTTCATTTTTATCGCTCTCCTTTTGTTTTGGTCCGCCGGGCGGTAAATGTCCCAAAAGGGATTATTTTTTGCCTTTTGGTGAGTAGGACGGACCCATCCCATAGCCGACCAGTCAAGGGTTCCAGCGTAAAAAGTTTTTCAGCGCAGCAAGATCTGAAAAAGTTTTTCGCCCCTTGACTGATGTTTTGCTCTTCAGTCGGCTCCTGTCTTGGCCTAAAACAGTGGTAGGGCGTAAGCCAAGGAATCTGCCGCTGTTTCAGGCTTAGACAGGCTGGGAATGGGTACGCTCCGGTGGCCAAAAGCAAAAAATATAAAAATGGCAGCCAGTTGGCTGCCTTCTGCTTGTCTGTTTCAGGGTTTTCCGGCTCGTTCCCTAGTAAAGAAAAGAACAGGAATCTAGAGGCTGTAAACAAAGTTGTACAGCCCCTGATTATCGGTCTTTTTAGAGGGAAGCGACACGCTAGGAATCCTGGCAAAGCGTCGTGTGCTTTGTTAGGAGAACGCGTGCCATCCGGCATCGAATGGGGTTTCTCTATTAAACGTTTACCATTTTGCGTACATTTTACTGCGTTGTCTTGTGGGCCGGGTTTTGTTGAGGTAATTGGTTCTCACCAATTTATGTAAGGGATCCATGGGTCTGCTTTGGATGACTTGGGTAACAACCTTCGCATCGATCGGCAATAATTTTTCCTGTGCACGTTCCGCATTCAATTGGTCCGTGACTTTCTGAATGCTTCCGGTGAAGGCGTACAGCTGAATAATCTGTTCCTGCAGGCTTCCAGCTTGATAAGTTTCAGCTAAAAACACGTATTCCTGTAAAAATTCAATTTCCTCTTTTGCCTTGCTGACGGTCGGTAAACGTTTCATGCGAGTCTCCATTCCACCAATATATGGCTTTTTTTCTAAGTATAGATGAACTGAGTCAAAAGTAGTATAAAAAGTTTTTAATATTCTTTCAAATAAACAAAAAAACAAGAAACGAAGCGTTTGCCCTTCGTTTCTTGCTACTTTCGGTCATTTATCGTTCCAATTCGTTCTCTTTGTCTTTGGTTTTTTCGGCTGCTTGCAGCTGCTTGAAGGCCGACGCCACTTCTTTCGTCTGGGAATGATTCGGATTCATTCCTTCAATGTGCTGCTGCAAGTCGTCTTTCGACTGGATCCGCGGATTTTTCACCAATTGCCAGCCGATCGTCACGCCGTGCTGGGTTTCCGCTTTTAAGTTCTTCTGTTTGAGCATGGAGCCGAGGCGTTCGTTCAAGTGCTTGTTGTTCAGCTTTTGCAGGTGCTGCGTGTCTTTGTGCTGCGTCCGGCTCAGGAATCGGTCGGTATTTAAGGACTGGGCAAGTGCGGTTTTTTGGATGAATTGCTCTCCTTCCGCCTTTTTCGTGAAAGTGCGCTGCGTACTTTCGCCGCCTTCTAGCGTCACGGCGTATTTTCCATCCTCGATTTTCGTCACTTTCAGGAAATCTTCGACTTTCCGGTATTCCTTGACGAGTTCGCCTTTGTTTTCCAGTACATGCAAGACGTTATAGCGTTCATCGATCTCCTGCAGGGGAACAATCCGGTTCGTGTTGGTCCGCAAGTAAAACTGATCATCCCGTTCGTTCTGTTCCACGGTCGCATAAATGACGAGTCCGTTTTTCGCATCCAGTAGCTGCAGGGTCGGCCGTTCTTCGAGAGAGATCGCATATTTGTTTTCCAGCGTGTTCTTCGTCATTTCCACATCGACGGTCTGATAGAAGTCCTGTATTTTCTCGCTCTGCAGGGAGTTGAGCTGCTCAATGGTTTCCCGAGAGACAGTCTGTACTTCCTGAATGGCTTGTTTGGCCAAATTCAAATCCTGTGCCCACGTGGCAATGTAGCCGGTGGACGAAAGGTCCGTATCAAACCCGTAATACTGAGACACGATATACGCCGTGCATTCGGCCTGTGCTTCGCGGTGGCCTCTTGGCAGGTCTTTCAAGTCGTTTTCCCGGTGGTGCAGCTGGCTGTGGGCATATTCATGAATCAAGACACGGAATTTCTGTTCCGCAGTGATGGAAACAGCCGTATTGATGACAATGTCATCCGTCTGCCGGTTGTAGTAACCGCCGTATGTTTCCATGTGATGGGCTTCTTCCTGGATGTTCAGGGAAATCTGATCATTCTGGTTGATCCGGTCAATAAACCGGTCATACAGTTCCGTCAGTGACTCCGATGACTGCAGGTCCTTTTGGATGAAATCGCGGACATTCGGAATCTCTTTGCCGTTGGTCTGCGAGACATCAAACACTTTCCCGACCATGAATCCGGTGATGCTCTGTTTGACTTCAGACTCCGGGTCGCCGTTCTTGTCGCGCAGCACTTCGCCGGTCTGTTCATTGATTTTCTGCACTTCCACCTTCTTAAAGGATGGAACGAGAATGTCGATGCTCTTTTCCCCTTTGTTGACATGGCGTCCAAGCGTCTGCCATTGCTTGAAACCGCGCACCATCGTGGCTTCCGGCTTTTGGGCGGCAATCATCAGGACGTTATTGAAGGAATACTGATGGCCGCTTGCCATGACATCGAGCATGTCCTGGAACCGGTCATTGTTGAACAGCTCTTCGAGGTTCTTCTCGAGCCGCGTGTTGATTTCTGTCAGGTCCAGTTTAGTCGACATAGTCAATCACATCCTTTCTGATGTACCAAGCCTCGTACAGGGGTTCCATTTGTCCGGGGATCCGGACGGGGGTGTAACAGGTGATGGCGTAGTCCTGGATATCTTCTTCAAGATCCAGCACACCTTCATACGTGAGCGCCTCAAATGGCACGGGATCATAGAAACTCAAGATCCGCTTATCACTTGCGATGATGTCGCTGATGGTCACAAGCATCCGTGTTCCTCCCTTTCTGCTTATAAAAGCGTCCGTAGATCGATTTCTTCTTTTTCTTTCAAGCGCTCGTCAATCGTTGGTTCATTTTCAGGCGCGGACTCGGAATCCGGATGGTCTTCCAGTTCCTCTTCCTCGTAACCCAGATCGAACAGATCCGATTGATTGATTTCTTCTTCAATCACGCGCGTGGTGCTTCCACCGGAAGCCAGTGCTACCGGTTCTTCAGGTGGTACTGCCGGTTCGTTTTCAGCAGCTGGCCACTGGACAGCCGGTTTTGGTTCCATTTTCGGTTCAGGATGCTCTGCCTGGTACTTCTCCACGTAATCCCCGAACAGTTCCGACTGCCACGCTTTTTGCAGCTTCATCGGATAGAGCCCGCTGACAAACAGGTAACAGTCCTCCCGGGAAATGCTCGACAGGTCGCCCTCCGGAATCAGGGAGCGTTTGACGTATTGTTCCGACTGGCTTTGGCTGGCACTGGATTTCCCGCTTAGGAAACCGCCGCTTTGGCTCGATGAGCCGGTCTGCACTTTGGCGGTTGTTTCACCGGCAAGCTGGGAGAAGTACTTGATGGTTTCCATGTCCTTGCTGCGAAGGAACAGCAGCGTATCGTGGTTGGAGAGGATGGAACGGGCCATTTCCTTGCCGTAGATGGATTCGATTTGGCCATTGTCCTGCACAATCGTATTCATGGACAACCCAAGACCCCGGCACGTGGCCAACACCCGGCCGTATTTTTCGATTTTGCCGATATTCGCGAATTCATCGAGTAAAAAGATGGTGGGAATCTTCAGCTTGCCTTTGTTTTCATCGGCCATCTTGTAGAACTGGGCAATCAATTGGTCAAAGAAGACCGACGTGAGCGCGGTGAACGGGTTCTCGTCCATCGGCAGCTTCACGTACAGCACACTTTTCTGTTCCTGGAACTCCCGGAAGTTGAAATCGCTCGTCCGGGTCATGTCGCTGATTTTCTTCAAGGTGAAAATGCTGACTTGTGAAGCGAAGGAAGAGGTCACACTGGCGCGCGTATTGCCGCCGAGCGTCGTCAATCCTTTTAGCAGCTGGTAAGCCGGATGGCCGGTTCCGAGCTCTTCATCCACCCATTCCCGGAAACTGTCTTCATCCGGCGCCACTTTTTCATTGAAGGCATCCAGCACATCCTGCATGCTGGCGTTCGGAATTTCGGTTTTGCAGTAGACGATGAGTCCAGCGAGCATCTTCTGTGCCCGTTCCATGAAGAAGTCCTCTTTGCCGTCTTTGGTGGAGTTTTTCGCAATCGTGACGGACACGCTTTGCGCGTCCTGATCATCCAGGACGTAATCCAGTAAGTTGTAGCCGTCCTGTTTGAAGTTGATGAAATCAATCTGATAGACCCGATAGCCCTGTTCGCGCTTGATGGCTGCGGTCTGGTCAAACAGCTCACCCTTCGGGTCGGTGACGATCAAAGTTTCTTCCTTATTGTTTAACAGGTTCGGGATGACGTAGGATTGCCCTTTCCCACTCCCGCTGGAACCGACGATGTAGACATTGCGGTTGTCGATTTTTGTCGAACGCGGAATGATGAGCGCCTGTTTTTTATCCGGTACCCGGCCGACGATCAAGCCGTTTTCCAGTGAAGCTAGCGTCCTTTCCGGGTTGCCCTTGTGGTATTTGTTCTGTTTGGAGAAGTGCTTGCCGTCAATCACTTCAGCCGGCTGGGTAAAACGGGCCGAGCCATGAACGCCGAAATCATGGGCATCTTCGTATTTGTGTTCAAACAAGTTCATTTTGGAGAGAAACCAACCGAAGAAGACAATGGACAGAATCGCCACCAACAGCTGCGATTGCTGGTCGGCATCGTTCAATAGGAAACTGATGGTGCCGCTGACATCCAGCAGCAAGCCGTTCAACGATTCCTTTTCGGCAATAAACCGGAGCACACCGGTAATCGTATAGCCGACGACGATGGACAGCAGGAACGTGACGCCGATTTTCACGCCAGCACCTTTTCGTAACGTTTTTTTCGCCATAATGCTCACGCCTTTCATTCTTTTTCACTTACATGTCAATTTCGAGTCCCAGGTAACGCCGCATACGCGTATTCCGGCCTTTCCGGTTCATCTTGGCGGTTTGCTGCGGCTCTTTCTTATAGTTGTTCGGATGCGCCGCTTGCCGCATCAATTGATCGAGCAATTCGGAACTTGCGCGGCCGTTCGGGAACTGGACGAGCGCCTGTTGCTTGTGGTCCAGTCCTTGATAGAACCGGCTGTTTTGCTGGTTTTTGTATTGCTCCAAGGCCACACTGCGTTTGTCCTGTTCGGTTTGTGCCTGCTTCAGGCATTCGTTCAGCGCCGGAGCTTTGTGGTGCTTCGCTTTTTCCGTGTAATGCTTCAAGAGATCCGTTTTCATTTCCAGCGGTAGCGCCCGTACCTGCTGCAGCAATTTCTCTTTCGCTTCCGGGAACGTCTCACGGATCAGTTCATTCAATTGCTTGTCCAGGTGCGCGGCTTTTTCCTGGTAACGGCCGATCAATTGCTGGGCGGTGTTGAGTTTGATGGACGTTTCGTAAATGCCATCCAAGTCTTTTCCACCCTGCAGCAGCTTCTCTTTTTCAGTTCCCAGTTTATTGCGCATCAGCGACTGAATCCGGATTTGTTCGCTTGCTTTTACGGCATGATCCACAGCCTTTTGCAGCTCATGCAGCTGCAGGTGCGCGTCCATTTCTTCCGATCGTGGAACGAGTTCCCACTGCTCGTTCCGGATGGATTCCAAGACAGTTGCTTTAAAGTCGGCGGTCCGGTCATTTGTTTGGAACCGGTCTTCGATTTCCGGATAAAGTTCCTGGAATGCGTTATGAACAATCAGGCTTTGCACCCGGTAAGCGCGTTCCGCATGGGTCGTGACGGTTTCATTGGTTTTCGCCGATTTAGCCCTTTCCTGTTCCAGTTTATCCAACAGATCCAATCGCTCGCCGAAGAGTGACGGGAATGCCTGCAGCGAGAATCCTTGTGCTTTTAACGCTTGTGTATCGCGTTTGCCATTCGCTTGATGGGATGCCGTCAAGATGGCATGGGTCACAGCCGCTTCGGTCTGTTTGGGTTCAAGCGTTCGCTCTTCCCAGCGGTAAAGCCCTTCCAGTTGTTTGTGCACGTTTTGGAAGGTCGGTGTTTCTTTCAGGCGCCCTTCCATGAACCGCAGGCTTTTCTGGTAATCGGCGTCCAGCTGACCCGTGACTTCGACGGTATGCCGGTGCAGAACGGCTTGGACATCCAGCGGTTTCTGCTTGTTCGACAGGAAGGCGATTTGCTGGTTCAGCTGTTTGATTTCGGCGTTTGTTTTGCGGATTTCCTGATTCAATTGGTGGTAGAACGTCTTCGCTTCCAGGCCCTTTTCTTCCATGCGTTTGACGTATTGGTATTCGTTCCGGTCGAGCCGAACTTCCGCAATCTGGTCCAGTCCCTGTTCTTCAAATGAGAGCGCGGAAACTTCCTTATGGATGCCATGTTCCTTGAAGGATTGATTGATGGCTTCTGCGTAATTCATGCGCCACTTCACGAGGGTTTCGCGTTCGTTCCAGTCCGTGGAAGGAACGGTCTGAAACACTTTTTTTCCATCATCTGTCCGGAGAATGTCCCCTTTTTCATCGTACTCATACTGACGCATTTTCTTCTGTCCCCAGCTGCCATCTTCATTGAACGGTCGAACCGTCAGCAAAATATGCGCATGGGGATTATGTAGTTTGTCGCGGTGAATTGAGACGTCCGCCACCATCCCCTCGTCCACGAATTCTTCCTGGACGAACGACTGGACCAGCTCGTGCTGCTGCTCATCAGAAAGCTCAACTGGAAGTGCAATCAATACCTCACGGGCCAGCTGCGCATTCCACGCTTTCTCCACTTTCTCGACTTCGTTCCATAACTTTTCGCGGTCGAGTGTCCAGTCGGGTGCATGATCCGGCTTCAGGAGAAAAGAGACCGGAGCCACTTCACGCGGTTTGAAGCTTTTCATTTCCTCGTCGCGTTCGGAATACAGGTCTTCCCCACTCCGGTAACTGGCACTGGCCACGGCTGATTGAGATTTTTTGCTGATGATGTTGGCTTGCAGACGAAAGTAGCTCACGTTCTCTCACCTCTTTTTTTACAGGCTCTTTTATCTTAAAACATCCGAAGGCGACAAAGAAAGGCCGAAGGCGCTTTCCCCAGTCACCACGAAGTGGTGTATAACTGGGCACTCTCCCTTTGGGTTCGGATTTATTGTAGCACAAATTTTCCCTTTTCTCTAGAATTTATTAATATATATGTTAATATATTTAAATATAAGATAATAAGGAGTGAAGATCATGGCAAACAATATTGAAAAGATCACGAGCATCGAAGAGCAAATCGCCAAACTGAAAGAGAAGCAAAAAATGATCGAACAGCAAATGCACAAGAACATCGGCCAGGAAGTGCTCAAGGCTTGGAAGGTAGAATCGGAACAGGAAGCCATTGAATGGATTCAAAAGCTCGCGGTTCAAGTAAACCGAAAAGAAGACGGGAATGAAACGTGGGAACCCCATGAGCAGCAGTCGTGATCATTTAGATCAGACCAAGGAACTGAAACAGCGCATTACAGAGTTGAAAAGAAAAAAGAACCGGCTTCAAAATGAAGCCAAGCGGAGAGCCAGTTGGGAACAGCGAAAAGCGCGGACCAAGCGACTAATCGAGACCGGCGCGCTGGCCGAAAAGTATTTCGGACTGGAAAAGTTGTCCGTGGCCGAACGGGAGAAAGTCTTCCAGACTTTCTCGGCATTTGTAAAAGGGAATATGAAAAAGGGCTGAGAAGTAGTTCTCAGCCCTTTTGGTTTGGATGATCCTGTTCAGCAAGCGGAATGAGCTTCCACTCTTCTGTCGTGTGCAGCGTTAAAAAATCAAGTTGGTTTTGCGCTTCCTCTTTCGTGTGAAAAACAGTTTCCTGTTCTTCATCACTTAGAACTACACCATTTGTTGATCGAATAAGATATGGCATTTCTTAGCCTCCATCCACTTGTAATTCATATGTACAAAATAACTTTTAAGTTTATTGGCTATATAAAAGTTAAACTGCAAAAATGCATTGAAAATCTTTCATACGATATGAGATAACCGTTTAAATTGAATGAGAGATTTCAAATTCCATAATGTATCATATACTTCTTTTCTTTTATGGCCTCTTGAATTTTTAAAACCAATTTATTAAGTTCATCCGAGTTTTTTAGATGCTCTGATGAAGTAACTACATCATAAAAAAATAACAGCGAATCAGGTGGGATGATTGTAACTCCATAGTAAGCTAATCCCATCTCTGGACGATTCAACGAATGAAAATAGGTTTTCATGCCAAATAGCTTTTTATCTAAAATACTGACGAGTTCATCTTCAACTGCAATGCAATTATATTTCTCTGGATTATATTCATCATCAAAATCTATTTGGTTATTAAGATTTTCGATTATCCCAAAATCGTGCACTGAAGGCATAATAATCCCCTTTCACATTTAAGTAAAAGCTTAAGGTAATAAATATTCATGTAGCATGAATTAAAAGCATACTTTTATATAAAGAAATCATTAGTCCACTCCTTCTTAACGATAATTTTAACGTACTTAATCCGCAAATTTGCATTCAATAAAGATAAAAATAAAAAACCGTCTACATGTAGACTAATCTACATGTAGACGGTTTGAGAAAATATAAACAAATTCTCTATATTGCATTGTATCTATAGTTTAAGAATGTTAGATTTAAATTATCAGTTTTATTTTATTGTCTACAAATCTACAAGCTGTTATAACATTAGTTACCAGTTTCAAAATAAGGAGGGAAAAGAATGAGTGAATCTTGCACAGTAGTTACGTTTGGTAATTTTAAAGGCGGTACCGGAAAAACCACAAATAGCACGATGATTGCTTATTGTTTGGCTAATATGGGTTATAAAGTGTTATTGAGTGACCAGGATCCCCAAGCAAATGCAACGAGTCTGTATTTAAGAACAAAAACCCATCTAGAGGATGAAATCACGAGCTTTGAAAAGACGCTGATGTCTGCAATCCAAAGTGAAGATTTAAGTACAATTGTTACTCCAATCAAAGAAAATTTATATTTACTCCCTAGTTTCAGTGATTTTGCTTTGTACCCAAAATTTTTGGAGAAGAAGTTTCCATCAGAAGTGGATCGCGTTCAATTCTTTTCTTCTTTGATGGAACCGTTGAAAAAAGACTTTGACTTTATTTTTATCGATGTTCCCCCTACCTTCTCAATCATTACGGATTCGGCGTTATACGCATCTCAATATGTGGTTGTTGTTTTACAGACCCAAGAACGGAGTTTGCAGGGTGCGGAAGCATTTACGAAATATCTTCAAACCTTGATTGACGACTATGATGCTGATTTAGATATTTTAGGTATATTGCCAGTTTTGTTAAAAAATCAGGCAGCCGTGGATACCTTAACCTTAGAAAATGCCAGAGAAATGTTCGGTGAACATAATTTGTTTAAAGGTATCGTAAAGAACATGGAGCGATTAAAGCGATTTGACATGACTGGCATTACCGAAGACGATATGCATGATCGTAATGTGATTTCGAATTACACGGACGTAGCCAATGAATTTTTGGAAAGATTAAAAGCAGTCACAGATCCTGCTGATTTCCCTATTCCACGGGAGGCGAATATAGATGTCTGATTTACTTAGAAAAAAACCGAAAAAGATTGAAAGAAGCCCAACGGTTACACCGAAAACGACTTTTTCGGTGAATGACCTTCCACAACAACCGGTAAAACAAGAAAAAGAAGAAGTTGTAGAGAAAAAATTTTCTCCAGCTAAACCAGCCGTTGCAGAAAAAACGACGACTGTCCGGGTAAGTGTAGCAATGAAAAACAAACTCAATGCCTTAGTTACGATGGGAATCGCTGATACCGTTGACCAGCTCACCGATGTATTGATTGATGAATATGTCACGAATATTCTCTCCAAGGATGAAAAGAAACAATTGGAGATAATTCTGGATCTTTATAAAAGTAGATTGAATAACAAGTAGAGAGAAAAACATCTTTTCTCTCTCTTTTTTTTATTTACGAAAGAAATGAAAATATCGTCTACAAATCTATTTGTAGATTTGTAGACCAGTCTATTTGTAGATTTGTAGATTCAATTTATTTTTCAAAATTCAAAAAGTAGATTTGTAGATAGGTCTACAAGTAGATTTGTAGATTGAAAAACCATCTAAAATATTTTTTGTAGATTTGTAGATTAATATACAAGTAGATTTGTAGATTTCAATTTATTTATTTGCTTATAAACTTGATTGCAATAGGAACAAGCCGAATTGTAATAATCTACAAATCTACAAATCTACAAGTAGATTTGTAGATAAGAAAAATGTTAAAACTAAAAATAATCTACAAGTAGATAGGTCTACAAATAGATTAGTAGATTTGTAGACGCATTTACAAATAGATTAGTAGATTAATCTACAAGTAGATTTGTAGATTTGTAGATAAATCTACAACATTACAAAACCCTTGAAAACCCTATTGTATAAGGGTTTTCGCTCTTCTATAATTTGGAACTAACGAAGCAATCGCTTTTTAGTTGAGGATTAGAGAGGAGACAGGGGACCATGAAAGATATTTATAAAATCATTGATACAGTACTCCATGAAGGATTGAATACATATAAAAAGATTGGGACCTCTGCCTCTTTGCCAAGACTTGTGGAGCATCAAAAGAGAGCATCTAAGCATAAAAAAGGTGCCATCTGTGTGACACGTTCCAAGGAAGATCTAGCGACACCGTTCGGTGTCAAAGGATATGTGATTACCTCAAAGGAAACCCTCTTGGAGGATTGTCTTGAACTTTCTCACTGGAATCCTAATGTACTGAACTACTTGAGGTATTCGGACAAAACCAGGCGGTTCGTCAAGGGACATGAAGAAAGCAACCTGCAGCAAATCAATACCTTTGTGGTAGATATCGACACAAAAAAACAGCCGTATACGGAAATCCTGACGGCTGCGCTCGATCACAGTATCGGCATCCCGACACTGGTCTTGGAGACACCGAAAGGCTTTCAAGTCTATTTTGTACTTGAGAAACCTCTCTTTATCAGTAACCAAAACGACTTCCGCGGACTGAAAGTGGCCAAACGCATCTCAGAGAACATCAAACGCAGCCTCGCCGGAGTTTTGCAGGGAGTCGATATCTCCTGCAATGACTTCGGTTTTTTCCGGATCCCAAATGAAGACAACGTGCGCTGGTTCTCTGAAGAGATGGTCTACGACTTCGGCAGCTTGATTGCGTGGTCCAAACGCCAGGACGACGACCGGGGCCGAGGGCTTTTTGTGCTGCCTTCCCAACAAGAAGCGCTGGATCCGACACAGTCCGAATGGTTCCAGGAACTCTTGGCCACGCGTCACGTAAAAGGGGGCGAAGGACAGATCGGCCGGGACAACCTGATGTTCACACTGGCCTTGGCGTGCTACAGCGCCGGGAAAGGGCAGGACGAAACGCTCGATCTCCTGGATGAATACAACTCGTTTCTGGCTTCGCCTATACGGCACAGCGAAGTGCGGAAAATCGTCAAGAGCGCCTATAAAGGCCGGTTCAAGGGCGCGCATCAGGAATATATCCAGCACCTGTTGGAAGCATGGGGCACCGGCAAGGAAATCACCATCCACAATCCGCTGGGCGGCTGGTACAAGCATAAAAAAGACCGGGAAGACCGCGTCCGCAGTCATTACAGCGAATGGGAAGAAGATGTGCTCGTCTATATCGAAAAAGCCGCGAGCATCGATCAGCCCATCAAATGGTCCACGCAGACCGCTTTGTGCAAAGCGATCGGGATTCCTCGCAGCACGTTCAACGAAGTCATCCGGAAATCCAAGCATATCTTGGTCAAACGAAAAGGAAAAGGCCGGGCAGCGCAGACAGGATTAACTTCCATTGCGATGCTTCTTCAGTGTGCCCTCAGTTACCAGCAGCAACACCGCACGGTGTACATCGAAGCAATCCGGCTCTTTGCAACTGAGCCAGCCAATCACCTCGTTCTGCGAGAACTGGACTACCAAGTAGAACGCCTTGTGGGAATCCCTGATGCTGCCACTATAAATGGTAAAAATTTCAATTCCAGTTAATTGTCCAGTCTGCCAATACATATCTGTATACGGGGTTCGTTTTTCTCCTGGTTATCGGTTGTGTATCCATCAATCTCTTTTATCTTGTTTTGGGGAACAAAAAAAGCACCTTTTCAGTGAAAAGATACTTGGCAGGGGATTATTCGGTTTCATCGGTTTTGTAAGGACCGAAGCGTTCATACATTTTATTGAGCTGCTGCGTTTGGAAGTCGTCTTTGAAAGCGCGCAGAAAGACTTCCGACGGATTGATTTGAAGGGCATTCGAATAATGGACGATCCAGCCGAGTGACACGTTCTGTTTTCCCCGTTCGATATTGGAAATCGTGGGTCCGGCCAGATCGCTGATGGCTTCGATGTCTTTTAAGGTCATTTTCTTTTCAAGGCGTATGGATTTCAAGGCTCCACCGATTTTTTCATAGATATTGGGTTCATAATGGGAGGTCATAGCTCGAATCCTTTCAGATAGCCGTGTCTGTTTTAAGATTTTCATGTTATACTGATTCCAATAATTTAATATATATATTAAAAAATCTCTACAAACCCTGTTATTGGTAGTTTGGCGACCGTCAATAACAGAGTTTCCGCGTAGAGAAATTTCAAAGGAATCGTTCTTATCCTGATTATAGCATAATCGAGGTCTTTTTGAATAGAAGCTGAGGAAATCGGCTTTTAAAGAACGCGCCTTTGGAATTTCTCTTCCGTTCGATCAGAGAATTCTTGGAAGGGGCGTTTTATGATGAGCAGAAAATACAATGTACAGGAAGAGGCCGCCGAGCGATTTTACCGGTTACCGAAAGTGTTCTTTACGAATGAGCAGTACAAAAAACTGAGCAATGATGCGAAAATCGCGTTTGCGATCCTGCAGGACCGGCTGGAACTGTCCATTCGCAATCGGTGGTTTGATACCGATGGGAATATCTATTTTCTATACGGCAATCAGGAGCTTGGGGATATTCTGAACTGCAGCAAGCCCACCGTCATCAAGATCAAAAAGGAACTGCACAAAGCAGACTTGCTGGAGGAGAAACGGATGGGGCTTTCCCAGTCGAACCGGCTTTATCTACTGAAACCGATTGCTGACATTTCGGATGTGGAAGAGTTGAAGCAACTGAAAACAGACGCTGAAACCCTTGTGCCCCAACAGAAGTTAAAATCTTTTACTTCAAGAAGTCAAAATTCTTTACCTCAAGAAGTTAAAAATTTTAACACTAATGATACTGAATTTAGCGATACTGATTTAAGTGAAACTGAAAAGAGTATCAATCTATCCCAAAATGAATCGGATCTTCCAAGTGTGTTGGTGGAAGTGCTTGAAAAAAATCAAAAGCGATTGATGGATGACGAAATAAAGGTTATAGATATTTTTAACCACTACAAAGCCCATCAAGGAATATTGACGGATTATCAGTATGCAGATGCCTTGCAGTACTCATTGGAACGGACACCGGGGCGCATCATCAGCATCACGGCCCGGCTGACAAAAGCAGTAGAAGACAAACGAAAATGGCTCAATCAGCAAAACACCCGTGAACCTGAACCGGTTCGAAAAGAAATCATCCCGGAGTGGCTGCGTGAACAGCGACAAGCCGAACAACAGCAGCAACAAGCAAAACAACAAGAAGTGAGTTCAACCCTGAACGATCTGGAAGCCGAAAAACAACGATTACTCGAACGCCTGCAAAAGCGGAAGTCACAATGACTTCCGCTTTTTATTATAATATAGATTAAAAAATATTGAGTTCCAACTATTTGAAATCAAGATAAATGCAGTAGGAGTTTAGTAATGACCCGTCTTTATTACGTATATCAGGCATTTTTAAAAAAGGAAAAAAGAACCACTGGAAATTGTCGGTTTTGACTTGCCAGAAATAAGGCAAAGATAGTAAGGTGGAGTCAAATGAATCCAAAAGGGGGTGGAAACGTGTTTGATCGCATCAGTGTTTTTCTTAATACCTTATTCAGTGACATGCAAACGACCTTCATCACCATTTTCATGATTGGCTTGTTGATCTGCGCGATTGGCGTATGGGCAGGGGACGAACAATCGTCACCGAAATTCAAGAACGGCCTGAAGCTGTGTGTGCTCGGCGTGGTGTTGTTCCTATTGGCCAAACCGGTCATCGATTACATTCAGACGAATCTGTAAGACAGAAAGTGTGTGATGGCGATGCGTTCGGATTCTTACATGGAGCGCCAGGAGCGCTTGCGTGAACGCGGGAAGGTGGAACTTCCCCTTAATATCGATACGAAAAAGTACTTGTACGGCAATATCTCGTTTCAGGATGTCTTCATTGTGCTGCCGTTCCTGCTGCTGGGGGCAGCTCTCTCCTATGTCCTGTTCAAAGCCGGGCACTTGAATCAGCAAATCCTGCTGGTGACATTCGTGCCGGCCATGATTGTCACGGTGTTTCAGTTGAACAAGCACCCGATCCGGAAGAATTTGTCGCTTCTGCAGTACAAGGTCATCTGGAAGCTGCAGGCGAAGCACCGGAAAAAGAGTTTTCATTACGCGAAAGGGGCACTGCCAATGAGCCGGAAACAAGGCGATACCCGGACCGAACTCGGACTGGCCAATATTGCGAACGGCTGTCTGGAATCATCCGACCGGAAACTGATCAAGGTGCTGGAAATCTCCTCGGTCAATCTGTCGCTCATGAACGAACTGGCCAAAGAGAATGTGTTGTCGGCCTATCAGTCGTTCATCAACGACACGGGCGAGAAGCAGATCCAGCTCATGCAGGTCGCGCAGCCCATCAACCTGACGAATTACCTCATGTGGTTCAACGAAGAGGTGGACCAGAACACCTCTTACGCCAAACGGGTCCTGAAACAGGGCTATTCCAACCAGATCGAGCGGATCCAGAAATCGAAGAACATGGTGACGCGGAAACGCTACCTGGTGATTTCAAAGCCGATGACGGATTCCGCGAAAGATTACATGAAGCTGGAAACCACAGCGAATATCCTGAAAGCGAAGCTCGAACAGATGCTGTCGGGATATGAAAAGCTGGATGTGAACATTTTGGAGAACGATGAACTGCTGAAATTCTATTACGCCTGCATCGATTTCGACAATGCGCAGGCGCAGGGCGAGAACATCGTCCAGAAGACCAATTCCAAACTGGATGTGGTGGTCGGCAAGAACACGGCCAAAGCGCTGGTGGATCAGTACAAGACCTTACTGAATGACCGATTTGAATAAGGAGGTGGCGAGATGCAGTGGGTGACCAATCTGTTTCGCTCCAAACCGAAAGAAGAGACGACATTCGAAGAAACGATCAGCGGCATGAACGAAACGTTGCTGACGGCGATTGCGCCGGATAACCTGACGGAATACGATTCGGCCGTGCGGATCGGCTCCAACTATACCCGGACGCTTCTCATTGTCGATTACGATCCGATTCAGGACCAGAACAAGATTCAGCAAGTGACGGAGATTCCGGAAAACGTCTCGATTGTCAATTACCTGCAGGAATACAACATGGGCGAGGTGCGGACGCAGCTCGTCAAAAGCATCAAGCAGAACCGGATGAAGATGAACACCCGGTTCGCCGATGAACAGACCATCATCGAATCCGAAGGGCAGATTGAAAGTGCTTCGGAGATGCTGCGGAACCTGTCCTACCGGAACGACAAGATTTATTTGTTCCATACGTTGATCCATCTGGTGGCGAGTTCGATGGACGAACTGGACCAGCTGACGACCACCGTCAAAAGCAAGTTCTCAAAAATCGGCATCATCCACAACCCCACCGACCGGGCCGTCGATGCGTTCCGGTCGTTTCTGCCCCTTAACCAGAACAAGGTAGAGGAACTGACGTACAAAATGACCAACTCCGAAGCGATTTCGTATTTCTTTCCGTTTCACGAAAACGAAATGTTCTCGCAGACCGGCTTGATCAAGGGGCGCAACATGACCACCGGCAACGTGGTCATCGTCGACGACACGACGCTCTTGAACCGGCACGAATTTGTCATCGGGATTTCCGGAATCGGCAAATCGACGTACCTGTTTGCCAACATGACGAACAAGCACATGCTCGGCCGGAAAATCATCACGGTGGATCCGAAGGGCGAATTCGGCCGGAACTACAAAGACCTTGGCGGCGCATGGGTCAAGTTCCAGCTGAAAGGCGGAAACCGGATCAATCCGATGGACCTGCCGAAAATCAGCGAGAAGATCCAGCTGGAGGAAAAAGAGCTCGGCAATATTTTGCTCACAAAAATCTCGAACCTGCTGGTCATGTTCAAGCTGATGTACAACTCAATGAATGAGCTGCAGGAAGACATACTCAGCCGCTACATCCAAAAAGTGTACGAAGAAAAAGGGATTGACGAAACCACGGATGTCAACCGGCTGACCGCGGACGATTATCCGGTGCTGGAGGATTTGTACAAACTGATCGAACGCGACAAACAGGCTGATCCGCCGTTGTATGAGCGTATTCGCGATTTTCACACCACACTAGAAACGTATGTCTACGGCATCTATTCCGAGCTCTTTAACGGGGCGACAAACGTCAATATTGATAACGACTTGATTTGTTACGACCTGAAAGAGATGAGCAATAACGAAAAGATTCAGCGGATCCTTTTCTACAACATTCTTTCGCACACGACCTACGAAATCATGAGTGGGGACCGGGAACCGAGCGAAATCTTCATTGATGAGGCACACGTCATTGCCGATCCGAAAGTGCCGAAAGCGATGGAGTTCATTTATTTCATGATGAAAGTGCTGCGCTCGTTCAACTGCGGCATCACGACGGCTTCCCAGTCCGTAGAAGATTTCCTGTCGGCCCGGGACGAAAACCGGAATTACGGAAAAGCGATCATTACCCAATCGGTGCAGCGTTTGTATTTGCCGATGAGCGAAGAAGAGCTGAAGTACCTGGAAGAAGAACTCGGCAATTCGTTCTCGAAAGAGGAACGGTCCACGCTGATCTTGAAAGACGGCAAGAAAAAGGAACAGGCCGGCAAGGGCATCTTCTACACCGGTTCCAAGAAAATTAAACTGGAAGTGCAGCTGAACGAAGTGACGGAGAAGCTGTGGTTTGAACAGAAGAGCATCAACGATATTACGATTTGAAAAGGGATGAGGGCATGAATCCGAAAGAAACGGTCAAAACCATAGGATCCATACTGCTGACAAAAGTCCTCTTCAGTCCGCTGGGACTGGTGGTGGTCGGCATCGTCCTTCTGTTGATTGTCCTGCCCGTTTTCATGTCGATGGCCAGTAAAGGCGAGAACTTCAATCTGGAAGACCCCGACAGCAATCTGAGCGCTCTCTCCGGCTCTGTGGGCGGCGCGTATTGTGCGCCGGACGGCGAAATGAACGAAGCCCTTTGGAACGAACA
>NZ_JBXYIF010000107.1:0-272 GCF_057369535.1 Planococcus sp. RAB007_Raresut | reverse complement strand
CTGTAGATGAAAAAGCTGTAAAAGCTTACTCTGCAATTGTTACTGCTGAAGATAATGTCCGTCCGATGGTCGAATCAGTAACTTATTCGAACTATCAAACAGCTGTCATCAAATTCTCAGAAC
This sequence comes from Planococcus sp. RAB007_Raresut, assembly GCF_057369535.1. Lineage (NCBI taxonomy): Bacteria > Bacillati > Bacillota > Bacilli > Caryophanales > Caryophanaceae > Planococcus > Planococcus sp. RAB007_Raresut. The sequence goes on along the minus strand of NZ_JBXYIF010000107.1, from coordinate 149 downwards.
CACTTCAATCATTAGGTTCTATCTCTGCTAACAATGCAGATATCCAGTTCGGATCACTTTCGACTGACGGCTAGAGTGTTACTGTTGACCTCGCAAACGTCAACGTAAAAGCAGACACTGACTACAAAGTGACTATCATCGGGGCGAAA
>NZ_JBXYIF010000106.1:0-272 GCF_057369535.1 Planococcus sp. RAB007_Raresut | reverse complement strand
GCCGGCGATTCCAGAGTCTCTCATCCGCGTGCCATTCAGCCCCCACGCCGTGTTTGTGCGCCCAGACATCCATGGCACGTCGTACGCTGCCGGCGGGAGGAACGTCGCAGAGGCAAACTGCCCCCAGGGGCCTACCGTCCACCACATGGTATACCCGCTGGAACGGCCGAACCCCTCCGAACCTCTGGAGGATCTGCGCCGCCGCTTTGGTGTGACGGAGACTGACCACCTCCTGTGCCGCCACGGCGCCAAAGACACCTTCAACATCGGCC
>NZ_JBXYIF010000105.1:0-272 GCF_057369535.1 Planococcus sp. RAB007_Raresut | reverse complement strand
AGCCATGATTTTATCATCGGCGTCTATCACTCTCTGTTCTTTGATGTGACAGGCAAACGTATTCTTTTTGGCGTTGGCCCTCCATGTACCCGAGAGTATTGCACTCCCGCTTGCTGTAAATTCTCCGTCAATGACATTTTCTTTTTCTACTCCGGTAAAGGTGATTGTAAACCTTTTATCCCCTGTGATAAAATCATAGGCTTCATATGCATTGGAGTCTGTTATGTCGGGAAAAGGGTACCAATGTTTCCCATTTTCCGTAATAAAAGTCA
>NZ_JBXYIF010000104.1:0-273 GCF_057369535.1 Planococcus sp. RAB007_Raresut | reverse complement strand
GCACCGGGAAAGACACGAGGGAGGAGACGTGGTAGAGGCAATACTTCAATGGCGAACGTCGCCCCTTTTACGTCTTCCCCGAGCAAGACGCGGGTGACATCCTGAACCGGATAAATCGTATTGCCCAACATGAGCATCAACCCGCTCAATGCTCCCGCTATGATGGTCAAAAGAATCGTCATCCCGACATAACGACGGCGTCGCTACATGCGACCTTGTCTGATTTGTTCAATCGCTGGTTGCATCATAGTCCTCTTACTTTCACTTTCATTG
>NZ_JBXYIF010000103.1:0-273 GCF_057369535.1 Planococcus sp. RAB007_Raresut | reverse complement strand
CATGCGTATTTTGCAACGAGGTGATGTGACTCAAGATCAACTTTATGGTTCTTGGGCAGGAGCATTTGGTCACACGCAATTTATGCCATCTACTTATGAACGTTTAGCCGTAGATTTTGACGGTGATGGTCGCCGTGATCTCGTATCGAGTATCCCAGATGCTTTGGCTTCGACAGCAAACTTTTTAAAACGTGCTGGATGGCAAACAGGTATGCCTTGGGGTTTTGAAGTGAAAATTCCACAAGGTATGTCAATTTCTGGCGAAAGTCGCCG
>NZ_JBXYIF010000102.1:0-274 GCF_057369535.1 Planococcus sp. RAB007_Raresut | reverse complement strand
ATACTTTGGGCAGTGATGAGTTCCTATATAAAACGAAACGGAAATTTAAATTATGGCACATCAATTTACGGTTAATGAAACAATTCATGGTGTTTCAATCGAAGACTTTTCAAGATTAGTCGCGGATACAGCATTGCATGAAGCAGTGTGTAAACGTATTCCAGGTGAGAACTTAGAAATTATTGAATCTGCAATTAATGGGGATATTTACACGTTACGCCGTGAATATAACCTTGATGTAAATATTCCTGATGTTGCTAAAAAATTATTAAAA
>NZ_JBXYIF010000101.1:0-274 GCF_057369535.1 Planococcus sp. RAB007_Raresut | reverse complement strand
ATTACTATTCGTCAAGCACTCTTATTAGCTGAATTATTTGAGTGTGAAACAGATGAGATTATTTTTTTTAGAGTTAAACCTAACTTTAAGTTAGATAAGTATGTAGCGATTTAAAGAAAGGAGTTTTAAACATGGAACAACGTCCATTGAGAAAAAGTCCTGCCGACTTTGGTATTTCGCCACAAACGGCTAAGGCGATGGTCCAGTTTTTCAAAAAGACTTCGGCGCCTCGTCTTGCGGCGGCCAAAGCTAGAGAAGAAGAGAAGTTAAATAA
>NZ_JBXYIF010000100.1:0-275 GCF_057369535.1 Planococcus sp. RAB007_Raresut | reverse complement strand
ACTTGATCATACACAGGACGATTTTGAAAAAGTGTGAAAATCTGCAAAATGATTAGAAAGACTATCGCAAATCCTTCTCTAGCATTAATGGACAATCCGGTGTTATTTCTTTGGAACTAGTGAGCGATCAGGACTGGTATAATGGGTGACATGGATGTAGAGAAAAGAAGAGGTGGATGGAATGAACAAGAAAGAGATTGCGGCGATTCGCCGACAGTTTAAAGTAAATGCGACAAAGCTAAAGATTGCTGACTTATATACGATTTACATCCGAC
>NZ_JBXYIF010000099.1:0-275 GCF_057369535.1 Planococcus sp. RAB007_Raresut | reverse complement strand
CACTCGAGGAAAAGTTTGTAATAATGCTCCGAGAGAGGCGGATGTGGATGTTCATGCATATCGAACAAGGCGAGCAACCGTACTGGAATCACATCCAGGCCAGCCTCTTCCTCTACTTCTTTGATGATATTCGAAGCAGGAGAGCGATTCACTTCACAGAAGCCACCGGGTAAGGTCCACAACCCATCTGACCGCTCCTTCACGAGCAGGATTCGATCATCTTTGAAGATGACGCCTCGCACATCAAGTTTCGGTGTCGGATAACCGTCCACATG
>NZ_JBXYIF010000098.1:0-275 GCF_057369535.1 Planococcus sp. RAB007_Raresut | reverse complement strand
GCCACTCGGTGGGCTTACGGATGTCCGTGCGGAAGTGAAACGGGCCCCAATCGGCTCGGTCCTCTCGACGAGCGAATTGCTCGCCGTCGCTGCCGTCATGTACGGCGGACGCCAAGTGAAGAACTTCTTCGAGAAGCTTCACGAGGATAACGAAGAGATTCGCATTCCACGTCTTGACGAGTATGCGGACAAGTTGACGAAGCCCATCGAGGTCGAACAGGCGATTCGTCATGCGATCGACGACCAAGGGACTGTCCAAGATTCCGCGAGTCCAC